>CAZPOZ010000062.1:0-10021 GCA_964588235.1 uncultured Planctomycetales bacterium | reverse complement strand
CCGGGGCCGCCAGCGCGGGGGGGCGGTGTCACGGTCGGCCGCGTGGCCGCCCTTCCCTGCACCGGCGCGTCTGCGGGCGCCGGCGACGGAGGGTGGACATGCGGACGAGCTCGCGGCGGTGTCTGGCGCTCCTGCTCCTGGCCCCGCTGGTGGGGTGCGGGGGCAGCGGAGGGGGCGCGGCGGGAGCGGGCTCCACGTGGGAGTTCAGCCCGGAGATCGCCCCGTTCGCCTCGCCTGAGACCCTCCTCGCGCCGGCGCGCGGACGCGCCCTGATGGCGCTCGCGCAGGGGAGCGCCGTGGCGGCGACGAACCAGTGCGTGGTCCACGTCCTGCCGGAGTCCACGGCGGAGGAGAGGCAGGCCGTCTACGCGGCCGTCGCCGCGGGCGGGGGCCGGTTCGTCGGCCAGATCCCCGGGACGCACGCCCTCCAGGTCGAGGCGGCCACGAATGCGGAGATCGCCGCGCTGCAGGCCGTGCTGCGGCCCCTGCCGGGGGTGCTCGACGTCAACCCGAACCTCCTGGTGGAGCTCGCGGTCGCGCCGACCCCGGACGTACGGGGCGAAGCGGGGGGCTGGTGGATCGACGCCATCGGCGCGCCGGCGGCCTGGGACCTGGTCGAGGCCGCCGTGGCCAGGAGCCCGGGACCGCTGCCCGCCGCGGGGATCGTGGACACCGGCCTGAGGCTCGCCGCCGGGCACTTCGCGGCAGGCCGGGACGTCCGCTGGGTGGGTCCTCCCGCCGCGGACCTGGACGACGTCGCTGGGCACGGCACCGCCACGGCGGGGCTGGTCGGCGCTCACGGCCTGGACGGAGTGTGCTCCGTCGGCCTGGCCTGGCACAACCCGCTGCTGATCGCCGACGTCGATCTGGGCACGCCCGGCGACGTCTTCGCTCTGACCGCGGAGGCTGGGCTGGAGGCGGTGCTCCGAGCCGGAGCGCGCGTGGTCAACGCCAGCTTCGGGGTGCCGCGCTGCGATCGTCAGCTGCCCCCCACGTGCCTCAGCGAGGCCCAGTACCGCTTCGTGCGTCGCTCGTGGCGCTCGTTGCTCACGGGCGTGATGCTGCTCGCCGCGCGCCTGGACGCGCTCGTCACCTGGGCGGCGGGGAACGACGCGGTGAGCGAGGACGAGCTCCTGCCGGAGGACGCCAGCGCCCAGGCCCTGGCGGCCTGGCGCAACAACGGTCTCGTCGTCGCCGCGACGACGCGATCGGCGGAGCGGGCCCTCTTCTCGAACTTCGGCGCCCTCGTCGACCTGGGGGCGCCGGGCGCCGAGATCGCCCTGGCGGACAACGACCGCGACCTCCTCGGAGGGGTTCAGTGCACGACGGGGGAGGGCACGAGCTTCGCCGCCCCCCTGGTGACCGGCACCGCGCTCCTCATGCTGACGGTCGCCCCGCACCTGTCGGCCCCCGAGGTGAAGCAGCTGCTGCTCCACGCCGCCACGACGCCGGGGACGTGGGACCCGGCGCAGATGGGACGGGGGCTGCTCGACGCGGGGCGGGCCGTCGCGCTCGCCGCCTCGACCGTGCCCCAGGAGTACCTGGGGTCCCCGCGCCTGACGGCCACCGGCGCCCTCGGGGAGGCCCGCACCGGCGACCTGGACGGCGACCGGCTGACGGACTTCGTGGCGACCCTGCCCGCCCGGGGGGAGGTCGAGGTGCGGCTGGGACGCCCGGGAGGGCTCTTCGGTCCGCCCCTGACCTACGCCACGGGCGGCACGCAGCCGGGGCCCTGCGCGCTCGGCGACATCGACGGCGACGGTGACCTCGACCTGCTCGTGGGGAACGACGGCTCCCAGGACCTGAGCATCCTGATCAACAACGGCGCGGGGGCGTTCGAGCCGTACGCGGACCGGTTCCTGCCTACGGACCCGCCGGGACCTCAGGCCTCCCCGCTCGCCGTACGGGCGACCGCGCTGGCCCTCTCGGACCTGGACGGCGACCGCCGCGCGGACCTGCTGCTCGTCGATCGCGCCACGTCGCTGCTCCACGTGCGCCTCGCCGACGGAGAAGGCGGGTTCCCCGCCGCCGCCCCGGGCAGCCCCTACGCGACGGGCGCCGGGCCTGTCCGCCTGGCCGTCGGGTTCCTCGACCTGGACGGCAGCCCGGACGTCGCCGTCGCGGGCTTCGACGCCGACGCGGTGAGCACCTACCGCGGACGGGGCGACGGCACGTTCGAAGCCATGACCACGGAGCCGTCGGGCCTCGCCACGTACGGCGGCCCGGACCAGCTGGTGATCGGACACCTGACGGGCGACTCCCGCGGCGAGATCGTGGTCGGCAATGCGCGCAGCCGGACCGTCTCCGTGCTCCAGCAGGACCCGGCCACGCCCGCCATGCGCTTCGTGGGCGCACGGGACTGGGACTTCCCCGGCTCCCCCGGCCCCCTCGTCCTGGAGCACCTCGACGAAGACGGCTTCGCCGACCTCGCGACGGTCAACCCGGCCACCGGCGAGGCCGTGGTCTGGTTCCTCGACGGACGGCTGACCCTCCGGGACGAGCGGATCTTCCCGGCGGGGCGCGACCCCACGGCGCTCTGCGCTGCCCGGGTCGATGGAGACGCGCGCATCGACCTCCTCGTCGGCCACGGGGCGTTCCACGCGTTCAGCGTCCTGCGCAACGCCGGCGGGCGCGCCTTCGAGGTGCGCCGAGACCTGCTCGTCACGTCCGACCCCGCGGACGTGGCGCCCTTCCACTCGGTGATCGCGGCGCTCGACGACGTCCCGGGAGACGACGTGGCGGTCGTCACGCAGGGGGGCCAGGAGCTGCTCGTCTTCCGCAACTCCGACGGCCACGGCCTGCTCTCCCTCGCGCAGCGGCTGCCGACGGGCGCGCAGCCGCTGGGCGTCGCCGCGGGGGACGTGACGGGCGACGGGCTCAACGACCTGGTGACCGCCAACTTCAGCGCCGGCAGCGTCTCCGTCTTCGCGGGCGACGGCCGTGGCTCCTTCACGGCCCTGGGGGAGACGGCCGTCGGCGGCCAGGCGCTCCGGGTCGAGGCCCTGGACCTCGACGGCGTGTCGCCCCTGGAGATCGTCGTCTGCAGCTACTTCCCCTCGAGCGTGCAGGTGCTGCGCGCCTCGTCGACGACGCCGGGCGCGTTCGACCTCGTCGGCACGTTCGGGGCCGGGCGCATCGGCCTGCCCCACCACATGGCCGCCGGCGACGTCAATGGCGACGGACGTCCCGACCTGGCCTTGAGCCAGTACTTCGCGGGCTCGGTGGCCGTCTTCTTCGGCGACGGCACCGGGGGGTTCGGCGACGTGCCGGTGGTCTACGGAGGGCTTCTCGAGCCGATCATGACGTGCATCGAGGACCTGAACGAGGACGGGTACGGCGACGTGGTCGCCTACGGCGGCAGCGGCGGCTCGATCGCCTTCGGAGCGGCCGGGACCCCGGTGCTGGCGGTGGGGGCGACCTTCGACGCGGGTCACCACGGCACCAACACGGGAATCCCGGCGTCGGGCGACTTCGACGGTGACGGCCACCGGGACCTCGCGTATCCCGACACCGGCCAGTTCTGGAGCGCGGATCGCCCGCCCAGCGACTCCCTGATCCTGCTCCACGGCGATGGTCGGGGCGCGTTCCCCCGACGATCCGCCTACGCCGTCGCGCCCGGGGCGACCGGGGCCGCCGCGGGCGACCTGAACCAGGACGGCAAGCCCGACTTCGTCACCTGCAGCGCCGGCCCGGCCAGCGCCGGGCCCCTCAGGCGCACCCTCTCGATCCTGCTCCACCGCTGACCTCCCGGCGGCGCGCCGGGCTCCGACCGTGGGAGCCCCCTCCGACGACCCCCTTGACTTCCGCCCGCCCCGCGTTCCATGATCCGGGGGCAGCCCGCGCGTCGATGTCCCGGCCTGGGCGCGGCTGCGGGAGGGTGCCATGCGAAGTGGACGGACCTGGGCACGTGGCGCGCTCCTGGCGTCGTTGGCGGCCGTGCTCGTCGCCGGGGGCCCCGCCGCAGGCGACGGCATCCCGGCCGACTCGCCTTTCGTGAGCGTGGACCCGCGCGTGGACGGCCGCGACTCCTTCCCCGGGGAGTGGACCGCGGCGCTGCGCCAGAGCGACGCGTTCGTGGACCCGGCCACGCTCACCTCCCCGGCCGGGTTCTTCTACTACGAGAACCGCACCGACTGGACGGCCACGAGCAGCACGGGCAACGTGGCGACCTATCCGGGCAGCACCTTCTTCGTGGCGCACGACATCTTCGGCGCGGCCACCGGCCTCTTCACCGCCTTCCGCAGCAACGACGCGGGCGACTGGAACTACGTCAAGGTCACGATGAGCAACGGGCGCGTGGTGGAGTGCTGGAACTTCGCCGGCTTCGTCGGCAACGCCCCGCCGCACGCCGACCTCAACGAACCCGACGACGGGCTGTGGATCACCGACGCGGTCGGGCTGGGCTCGTCCTCGCTCATCCCCGAGGGCCCCGGCCCCGACCTGATCGACGACCGGGGCTTCATCGCCCGGTTGGACGGCGACCCGCTCACCGACCGGCACTGGTTCCCCGGCGACCCCGAGCCGGGCGACCCGGGCTGGGACTGGGACGACTTCCACGGCTGCTTCGCCCGCGCCGGCTTCAACCAGACCTTCCAGGCGACGGGGACCGACCCCGACCCGCTGCACGCCTTCGACCACGAGACCTACGAGTGGTGCTTCCACGCCTCGGCGGTCTCGCCCGACCCGCTCCAGTGCCTGGAGTGGGAGGTCGTCTGGGTGGACCCCCCCAAGCGCGCGGTCGTGTTCGTGGCGCCCGACTTCCTGATCCACTTCGGACTGCCCCCGGTGCCCGCCTTCCCCTGGGTCGCGACCCTGGCCCTGGCGCCCCTGCTCGGGGCCCTGGGGTGGTGGCTCGCGCGGCGCGCGACCCGGCGCGGGGCGGGCGCGGCGCTGGTCGTGCTGCTCGCGGCGGGGCTCTCCGGCTGCGGGGGGAGCGGCGGCGGCGAGAAGGGCCCGCCGCCCCTCGAGCGCGATCCCCGGCCGCCGGTGAACGCCATCCCCACGCAGAACTACCAGCACCAGCTGCAGGCCTCGGGCCAGAGCCCGCCGTTCACCTACGCCCTGGCGCCGGGGTCGAGCCTGCCTCCCGGGCTGACGCTGTCCCCCGGCGGGCTGATCGCGGGCGTCGTGCCGCCCCCCGGCGGCTTCACCTCGTTCTTCGACGTGTTCATCAGCGACGCGCTGGGCAGCTCGCTCACCCAGCGCACGGGCATCCGCGTGGAGCCCAACCCCTACGTGCCCATCGAGCTCGTCTCGCTCTCGCTCCAGTCGGTGAGCCCGATCCTGGTCGGCCAGGTGGGGCAGGAGTCCATCGGCGCGGTGCGCATCCGCGGCGGCAACCCCTCGCTGCCCTACACCTTCGCGCTCGCCCCGGGCCACAACCTGCCCACGGGGCTGAACCTGACGCCCTCGGGCGTCGTCCGGGGCATCCCCTCGGTCACGGCCAACCCGAGCAACGCCGTGCAGGTGATCGTGACCAACGGCGCCACGAACGCGCCGCTGAACCTGTTCTTCGACGTCGTCCCGTGACCGCCCCCGCGGGGCGCGGCCTGGCGCTGCGCTTCGGGCTGGCCTTCCCCGTCTTGGCGGGGGGGCTCCTGGCCGCCGCCACCTTCGTCGGTCCGGTGCTGCGGCTGCGCGAGTCCCTCGTGGACGCCACGCTCTGGGTCAGCGCCAGGCTGTTCCCCCTGCTGGGCTGGGCGGTGCGGCCCGACGCGCGCGACGCGCGGGTGCTGCGCGCGCCCGACGGGCACGGCGTGCGCCTGGCACCGGAGTGCGACGGGCTGGTGCCCGTGCTGCTGCTCACGGCCGCGGCGCTGGTCACGCCGACCCGGTGGAGCCGCCGGGTGAGCTTCGCGGCGGCGGGCTCGGCGGCGCTGCTGCTGCTCAACCAGGCGCGCATCGCGCACCTGCTGTCGATCTCCGACCGCGACCCCGACGGCTTCCGCTTCGCGCACGAGTCCGCCTGGCCGGCGGGCCTCAGCGTGGCAGCGCTCGCGCTCTACGCCCTGTGGGCCTCCCGGGCCCTGCGCGACGGGTGATGCGCCTCCCGCTGGCCCTGACGGTGGCGTCCGTGCTGGCGCTGGTCCTCGGCCCGCCGGCCTACGCGCGGCTGCTCGCGGCAGAGGCCGGGGCGATCTCGGCCCTGGTCCCCCGCGCGCGGCCTCCGCTGGCCGTGCAGGTGGAGGACGGCCGGCTGCGGGTGGTGGCGCACGACCGGGTGGGCACGGTGAGCGCCGCGGCAGTGGGCTGGAACCTGCCCCTGCTGGTCGTCGCCTGGGCCTGGGTGCTGCGCGGCCGCTGGCGCGGGCTCCTCGTCTGCGCCGCCGTGCTCGTGCTGCTGCACGGGGTCATCGTCGAGCTCGAGGTGCGACGGCTGTCCGGCCCCCTCACGGGCCTGCCCTACGCCGCGCTGCGCGCCTGGAGCCACGGCGGGCAGTCGCTGCTCGCGATGCTGCCGGTCGCGGTCGCGTTCGGGCGGGCCCGCCCGGGGGCTCGCCGCGAAGCGGGTCCGGCCTGAGCCAGAAGGTCAGCGGGCTCCCCTGCGGATCGCTGGCCTCGAGCGCCACCCGCGCCGCGCCGGCCCGCGGTCCCACGGGAGGCCGGGTCCAGCCCAGCGCGCGCAGCAGGCGGCCCACGTGGCGCCGGTGGTAGCGCACGCCGGTCTCGCGCTCGAGCCACCAGGCGATGGCGGGGAGCGACCAGGCCTCGAGGGGCAGGCCGGCCCGTCCGGGCGCCGCGAGCAGCGCGGCGCACAGCCGTAGCGCGCCCGCCTGCGGCAGGCGCCGACGGGGGCCGCGCCGCCCGGCGACGAGCGCGCCCGCCGCCTGCCAGCGTCGGCGCCAGGCGTACGCCGTGCTGCGGGCGACGCCCAGGCGGCGCGCCGCCTCGGGGGCCGTGACGCCGGCCCGGAAGCACTCCTCGGCGGCCGCGCGGAGCCGCTCCAGGCGCTCGGGGCGGGGGAGGGCGCCGGCCACGCTCCCACCCTACCCCGCCCGCCGTCCGGGAAACGTGCGACGGATCGCGGCGCAGCGCCGGGGCGCCCGGTGGCAGGATGCCGGCCATGAGCACCCCTCCCCCCATCGTCGGCGGCAACGCCACCCTCTACGTCCGCGACTTCGACGCCGCGGTCCGCTTCTACACGGAGACGCTCGGGCTCCCGCTGCGCATGCGCGCGGGCGACGACTGGGCCGAGGTGGTGGCGGGCCGGGATCTGGTCATCGGGCTGCACCCGGCGCGCCCCGGCCGGGGCCGGCCCGGCACGGCGGGCGCCGTCCAGATCGGCCTGGTCGTGACCGGCCCCCTCGAGGAGGTGCTCGCCGCGTTGGAGCGTCGGGGGGTCACCGTGGACGGTCCCGTGATCCGCTCGGCGGCCGACGGCTTCGCCTGGGCCGGCATCAAGGACATGGACGGCAACGCGCTGTACCTGTGGGAGAAGCCGCCCGAGCCCGCGCGCGCGAGCCGCCGCGGCACGAAGGCGGCCGCCCGGCGCGCCGGCAAGCCGCGGCGCCGCGCCTGAACGCTCGGGCCCGCGACCGCCTCAGCCCGTCTTCACCACGCGCTTCTCCCCCACCCGGCGCGAGAAGCCGGCCTTGTCCAGCGCCTCGAGCAGCGGGATGATCCACTTGCGCGTGGTCTCCAGCAGCGTGCGGGCGTCGGCCGGCGTGAACCCGCCGTGCTGCTGGGCGAAGGCGGCCAGCCGCTGCCGGCCCGCGGCGATCCAGGCGCCGTGGAACCAGAACTCGCCGGCGCGGAAGAGCCGCCCGCGGCTCTCCAGCAGCCGCAGCGCGCGCAGCACCTGCGGCTCGGGCAGCGCCAGCAGCCCGGCCAGCTCGCGCGCGTCGGGCGGCTGCCCCCGGGCCTCGGCGAGCGCGCGCTCCACACGTTCACAGCGCTCGCGGTCGGCCTCCGGCAGGTCGGAGGAGTGGCTCTTGTGGCGCACGGTGCCTGCGGCGGTGCGCACGAGGGCGCCCCGCTCCAGCAGGTGCTCCAGCGCCGCGTCGAGCACCGCCGGGTCGAGCGTGCCCAGCGCGCTGCGCACGGCGGCCAGCGGCAGGCTCTCCTGGGCCGCGTCCTTGGCGTGCAGGCCCTTCACCGTGGCCTCGACCCGCTCGAACAGCGCGACGAAGGTCGGGCCGTCCAGGTAGCGGCCGGTGCGCCCGACGGGCTGCACCTGCTTGGCGCGCACCAGGCCCTCGAGCACCCGCGGCAGGGCCTCCGGGTGCAGGCCCGTCAGGGCGGCCAGGTCGGCGGCCAGCAGCCCGCGCTCGCCGGCGCCCTGGAGCTGCCCCTTGACCAGCGCGTCGGGCTCGCGCAACCGGCCCGAACGGGCCAGCAGCTCCTGGAGCAGACCCTGGCGGCGGCGGGGCAGGCGCTGGAGCAGGCACTCGATCACCGTCCCGCCCCCCAGCGTCGCCGAGGCGTTCTCGGCCCGCAGGACGAACGGATCGCCCGGCGCCGCCACGAGGGGCTGGCCGGACTCGAGCTCCACCACCGCGACCTCGCCGGCCTCGACGCGCTCGCCCCCCAGCACGTGCACCCGCACGACCTGCTGGTCGGCCCCCAGGTGCAGGCGCGCGCGCTGACCGTGCTCGACGGGCGCCTCGAGCGCCCGCGTGAGCCTGAGCCGCACGGCCAGGCGCCGCACGGCCACCGAGCCGCCCGCGGCCACGACGGTCAGCCCGCGCCGCACCTCGGCCACCTGCACGTCGGGCAGGGCCAGCGCCGTGCGCTGGCCCGCCCCGGCCTGCCCGGCCGGGCGGTGGTGCACCTGGATGCCCCGCACGCGGCTCTTCCAACCCACGGGCAGCACCTCGACGGGCTCGCCCTCGCGGATCTCGCCCGCGAGCGGGATGCCGGTCACCACCGTGCCCCGCCCGGGGGCCAGGAACCCGCGCAGCACGGGCATGCGGAAGGCCCACAGGCGGTCGCCTTCCGGTCGGGGGGGGGGCAGGGCCGCGGCGATGGCCGCGCGCAGCGCGTCCAGGCCCGCCCCGGTGGCGGAGGAGACCGGCACGACCGGGGCCCCCTCCAGCGCGGTGCCGGCGAGCAGCCGGCGGACCTCCTCGGAGGCCCGTTCGACGCCGGCGGGCTCCACGAGGTCGGTCTTCGTCAGGGCCACCACCACGCGCCGGACCCCCAGCAGGTCGAGGATCTCGACGTGCTCGCGGGTCTGGGGCATCGGACCGTCGTCGGCCGCGACGACCAGCAGGGCCAGATCCATCGCGGTGGCGCCGGCCACCATGGTGCGCACGAGCCGCTCGTGGCCCGGCACGTCGAGGAAGCCCACCTCGGTGCCGTCCTCGAGCCGGTACTCGGCGTAGCCGACGTCGATCGTCATGCCCCGTTCCTGCTCCTCCTTGAGCCGGTCGGTGCGCACGCCCGTGAGCTTCTCGACCAGGGTCGTCTTCCCGTGGTCGATGTGGCCGGCGGTGCCCAGGATCACGCGACGGACGGCGGGAGCGGCGATGGGCATGGCGGCGCGGGCGGGTCCAGGCGCCGCACGGGCGGAAGGGGCGTCGGACCTCGCGGCTACGGTGGCGACCCCGGGGCGGCGGGCGACGGCGGGTGAGGATACCCCCGTGCCTGAGGCCGCCCCCGTTCTCGGAGGCTGCTCCGCGCGTGCGCGTCCCCGATGCCCGCTGGGCCGTGCGTGGCCTGCCCGAGGCGGCCACCCCCGAGGCCCTGGCCGGCCTCGCCCGGCGCCTGAGCGTGCCCGAGGTGGTGGCCGGCCTGCTCTGGCAGCGCGGGCTCGACGACGAGGCGCAGGCCCGGGCCTTCCTGGCGCCGAAGATGGCCGCGCTGGGCGGCCCGTCGCACCTGCCCGACGTCGAGGCCGCCGCCGAGCGCCTGGCCGCGGCCGTGCGCCTGCAGCAGCGCATCGCCATCTGCGGCGACTACGACGTGGACGGCATGACGGGCACGGCCCTGCTCGTGCGCTTCTTCCGTCTCGCCCGGGCCGACGTGATCTGGGCCATCCCCGACCGCGACGAGGACGGCTACGGGCTCTCCGAGGCTGGCA
>CAZPOZ010000061.1:0-10022 GCA_964588235.1 uncultured Planctomycetales bacterium | reverse complement strand
GCCGTAGCCCCACCAGCCCAGGAGCAGCCAGACGAAGAGCGGCAGCAGCAGGGCCACGCCCCCCCAGCCCAGCAGGCGGCCGGGCAGCTCGAGCGCGCCCAGCAGCCCCGCGTGCGGCCGGTCGAAGCCCCGGACGCCCAGGAGCACCTGGGCGCCCAGCAGCAGCAGGAGCAGGCCCGGCGCGAGGGCCGGCAGCCACTTGCGGACGGCCGCGTTCATCGGGCGGGGATCGTAGCCGAGGCCACCCCCCGCCGCTCACTCCCAGGACTCGTCCACGCAGCGCTCCTCGAGCTCCTCCTCCGTGGCGGCGAAGGACTCGGCCTCGGCGCCGCCCTCGGGCACGGGCGCCCCGGCCGTGCCGTGCTGCTTGTCCCACTCCTCGAGCGTGTACAGCACCTCGCGGGCCTTGCTGCCGACGTGCGGGCCCACCACGCCCCGGTCGGCCATCATGTCGATCAGCCGGCTGGCCCGCGTGTAGCCGATGCCCAGCCGGCGCTGGAGCATCGAGGCCGACCCCAGGCGCGTGGCCAGCACGGCGCGCACCGCGTCGTTGTAGAGGTCGTCCTCCTCCATCGGGTCGCCCAGCGCCCCCGCGCTCTGCTTGAGGATGTCCTGGTAGGCCGGCGGGCCGCACTTCTCCTTGAGGAAGTCCACGACCGAGCGGGCCTCGCCGTCCGTGACCAGCGTGCCCTGCGCGCGCCTCAGGTGCAGCGAGCGCGGGTTCATGTAGAGCATGTCGCCCATGCCCAGCAGCTTGTCGGCGCCGTTGGCGTCGAGGATCACGCGGCTGTCGATCTTCGAGGCCACGCGGAAGGCGATGCGCGTGGGCATGTTGGCCTTGATCAGGCCCGTGATCACGTTCGTCGAAGGGCGCTGCGTGGCCAGGATGATGTGGATGCCCACGGCGCGGCTCTTCTGCGCCAGGCGCGTGATCGCCAGCTCGACCTCCTTGCCGCTGGTGAGCATCAGGTCGGCCAGCTCGTCCACCACGATCACCAGGTAGGGCAGGTGCTCGGGGAAGTCCTCCTCGCTCAGGTTGCCCTGCTCGCGGATCGTCGCGCGCCGCTCCTGGGAGAGGGCGTTGTAGCCGGCGATGTTGCGCACGCCGGCGGAGAGCAGCATCGAGTAGCGCTCCTCCATCCGGTCCACGGCCCATTCGAGGATCTTGGCCGCCCGGTGCATGTCGGTCACGACGGGCGTGAGCAGGTGGGGGATGCCCTCGAAGAAGGAGAGCTCGACCTGCTTGGGGTCGATCAGGATCAGGCGCAGGTCGGCCGGCGTGCGCGTGTACAGGATCGACAGCAGGATCGAGTTGATGCACACGCTCTTGCCCGAGCCCGTGGCGCCCGCGATCAGCAGGTGCGGCATCGTGGCGAGATCCTCGCTGATCAGCCGCCCGGCGGTGTCGCGGCCCAGGAACACGGGGATCGCCTTGCGGTCCACCGAGGCCTGCGCGTCGCGCACGATGTCGTGCAGCACCACGGGGTCGCGCTGCAGGTTGGGCACCTCGATGCCCACGGTGCTGCGGCCGGGGATGGGGGCGACGATGCGGATGCTGGGCGCCTTGAGGCCGATGGCCAGGTCGTCGGCCAGCGCCGTGACGCGGTTGAGCCGCGTGCCCGAGGGGATGGCGATCTCGTAGAAGGTGATCACCGGGCCGCGCAGGCTCGAGACCACCTGGGCCTCGACGTCGAAGGAGGCCAGGGTCTCGGCCAGCACCCGCGCGTTGGCCTCGACCTCCTCCCGGACCGCCTCGGGATCGTGGCTCTGCCCGGGCTCCAGCAGCGCCAGCGTGGGGAAGACGTAGTCCTCCGGCACGGGCGGGCGCACGGGCGCGGGGCCCCGCGGCTCGGGGGCCACGGGCAGGGGGCGCGAGGGCGGCAGCGGCCGCGACGGGGCCCGTGCCGGCCCACGCCCGCCGGCCTCGGCCTCCAGGGCCCCCGCAGCGGCCTCCGGCGCCGGCGGCGCCTCGTCCTCGGCCTCCTCGTCCGGCGCGTCGAGGACCGCCTCCGGCCCGTCGGCCTCCGGCTCCTCGTCGTCGGCCACCGCCGTGGCCCCCGGCGCCGAGGCCGGCAGCCCGGCCTCCTCCCCGGAGGCCTCGGGATCCTCGCCGGGCGCGCCCCGGCCGCCGCGGCGGCCCCGCGCCCGCTCGGGCTCGCGGCGGGGGAACAGCCAGCCGGCCAGGGAGCGGACCTGCTGGCCGCTCACGCCGGCCACGAACGAGAGCACGAGCAGCCAGGTGAGCAGGCCGGCCAGGCCCGAGGCCCGGCCCAGGGTGCGGAACAGCACGGAGCCGAAGGCGATGCCCACGTAGCCCCCGGGGCCGCTCGAGGTCAGGCCCAGCCAGGGGCTGGACCGGATCAGCAGGGCGGCGGTGACCGCGGCCAGCGCGGCCAGCACGGGGAGGGTCAGCGCGCGCGCCCCCCAGTGCGACGGCCGGCGGCCCCGCAGGCAGGAGAGCCCCCAGGCCACCGCGAAGACGGGCAGCATCCAGGCGCCCAGCCCGAGCGCGCGGGTGAGCGCCGACGCCACCGCCCGTCCGGGCTCGCCCACCGCGTTGCGCAGCGCGCCGGCGCTCCCGGCCGGAGCGAGGGTGACGAGCGCCGTGGCGCCCAGCACGCCGAGCAGGCTCAGGCCCACGCCCGCCAGCTCCAGGCCCACGGGCTCGGGGGCGGGGGCGTCGGCCACCTCCTCGGTGAGGGAGCGGGCGCGGAGGGCTGCGGGTGCTCGGGCCATGCGAGACGTTAGGTCGGATCGCCGGACCCTCGGCGGTAGGCATACAACCGACGAACGGGAGGCCGCCGACCCGGAATCGGAGGCCGCCCTCGACGGGCGGCTCCACGGGGTCGGGGCGCCCGGGCGGCGGGGCTCAGCGCGGGCCCGGCGCGGGGGCGGAGGGCTCCGCCGGCGCGGGCCCCGGCTCGGCCGGGGGCCACAGCCGGCGGATCTCGGCGGCGCTCCAGGCTTCGTCGCGCTGCGCGTGGCACACGTTGCAGGCCGTGGGCGGGGCGCCGGGGCGCGCCCCGCCGCGCGGGATCGAGAAGACGTGGTTGTGCAGCCGGTCGCTCATCATCTGGTGGCCGTTCGTGAAGATCATGTGCCGGGGCATGTGGCACTCGACGCAGCGGTTGCCGGCGCTGCCCGCGGCGTGGCGGGAGTGCGCCGTCTGCGCCTCGACGCTGGCCAGGCCCTCGTGCGCGTGGCAGGAGACGCAGAGGGAGTTGTCCTCGATGGGCAGCTTGAGCGAGCCGAAGTGGTCGCTGCCGTGCGGGTCGTGGCAGTCGAAGCAGTGCACGCCCTGGTCGTACATCTTCGAGCGCCGGTAGACCGCGCCGATCGAGCACGGGCTCTTCTCGCTGCCGTCCGGGTAGCGCTGGGCGAAGAACGGGTCCAGGGGCACGGGCTTGTGGAACGAGTCGCGGCCGTAGCCCGTCGGGCCGGGGACGAAGGTGACCGAGGACTCGGAGAAGAAGTTGTGGCAGGAGTCGCACATCTGGGTCAGGCGCGCCTGCGACTCGCTGCCCTTCGTGGCGGGGAAGGTCGAGGGCGGCTTCTGCCCGCTGCGGCGCAGCTCGCGGTAGCGCGCCACGCCCACGCGATCGACCTGGCGCACGTGCTCCAGGCCCGGGCCGTGGCAGACCTCGCAGCCCACGGCGCCCTCCGACCAGCCCTCCTCGGCCGGGCCCAGGCTGAACAGGGGCGCCTGGCGGGGGTCCACGTCGGGCAGCGGCAGCTGGCCGGCGTAGGCCGGCGTGCGCGCGTGCTTGAGCCCGGTGACGTGGCAGGATGCGCAGGACTCCGCGTAGGAGCGGAAGCCGTCGAACAGCCAGCGCTTCTCGACGTCGTTCCAGTAGAAGGGCAGCACGAAGTGCCGGCCGTCCACGCGCGGATCCTGGGGCGCCCTCCAGCGGGCCACGTAGGGCTGATGGCGCCGGTTGCCGAAGGCGAAGACCACCTCCTGCAGCACGCCGTCGCCGACGTCGGGCATCACCGACCGGCAGCCGCCGTAGAGGTCGCGGCACTTCCCCGCGGGCCAGCCCTCGGCCTCGGTGCGGTTGCGCACGTGCATCGTGTAGCGCGTGCGTCCGGCGGCGTCCTGGCGCACGGCCACCTCGGCCACGTAGGGCGCCGGGATCTGCTTCCCCGTCGCCTGGTCGAAGGCGGTCGTGTCGATCACCCCCGCGCCGAAGTCGCCGATGACGGTGCCCTGGACCGCGTCGTACAGCGTGCGGCTGTGGAACGACTTGCGCCAGCGCAGGTACTCGTCGGCGTGGCAGTCGGCGCAGGCGCGGCTGCCGACGTACTCGCCGTGGGGGGCGCCGGGGTTGGTCACCAGGCGCTCGGGGATGCGGTCTTTCTGCTGCTTGTAGAAGCCCGACCAGACGGCGAGCGCGTTCTCGCCGTCGGGGACCAGCGCCACGGGGGGCGTCGTGCCCGGGGGGTCCTCCCCGCAGCCCACCACGACCTGGGTGAGCCCGAGGGCCGACAGGACCACGAGGAGCAGGCGCCGCATCCTCCGGAGGATAGCCGCCGGCGCGGGCCGCCGGGCCCTTGCCTTACCGGCTCGCGCCGAGCAGGCGCTCCGCGGCCTCCAGGATGCGGGCGGGCTCCGCCATGCGCCCCACGCCCTGCTCCGCCTCGGCCAGCCAGCCCTCGCCCGGCCCCACGAGCACGTGCCCGTCGCCGGCCAGGGCGGCCACGTTGGCCTCCACCCGCGGGTTGCGCCACATGCGCGCGTTCATCGCCGGCGCCAGCAGCGCGGGGCGCGGGGCCCCGAGGAAGGTGGTGGAGACCACCTCGTCGGCCAAGCCGTGCGCGAAGGCTCCCAGCAGCTGCGCCGTGCAGGGCGCCACGATCAGCAGCCGGGCCTCGCGCGTCACCGTGAGGTGCGCGGCCGCGCCCTCCGGCGTCACCCAGGCGCGGTCGGTGAGCGGCCGGCGGTGGGTGAGGGCCGCGAACGAGAGCGGGCGCACGAAACGCAGCGCCATGCGCGTGAGGACCACGTCCACGACGTGCCCGGCCTGGACGAGCTTGGAGACCAGGTCGCAGGCCTTGTAGGCCGCGATCGAGCCGCCCACGCAGACGACCACGTTGGCCACGGGCCCTCCCGACGCGCGCCGCGCCGCCGCCGGCTACAGCTCGGCCTCTTCCTCGGCCACGAGGGCGATCTTGCCCGCGCGGATCTCCTCGATGGCGATGTCGATCGGGTTGTCCGAGCGCACGTCCACCAGGCGGGGCGCGCCGGCCACGAGCTCGCGGATGCGCTTCTGCAGCAGGGCCGTGAGCTGGAAGCGGCCGCCCACGCGGCCCTCCAGCTCGTCCAGGATGCGGATCTTCTCGTCCATGGGGCAGGTCCTCGGCGGTCGTGGAAGGGGACGGCCCCGGGGCGCGTCGTGCGCCCCCGGGCACGGCAGGGGGTCAGGGGGTCGCGCGCAGGGGGGCGAGGTCGCCCACGCCGGCGAGCCGGGCGATCTCGCGGGCGGCGCGCTCCACGTCGTCGTTGAGCACGACGTGGTCGAAGGCCCCCGCCCGGGCGAGCTCGCCGGCCAGGGCCGCCAGCCGGCGGTCCACGGCCTCGGGGCCGTCCAGGCCGCGGGTGGACAGACGACGGCGGAGCTCGTCGGCGTTGGGGGCCTTGACGAACACGAGCAGCGCCTCCGGGACGAGTGTCTTCACGCTGGCCGCACCCTGCACGTCCACCACGAGCACGCAGTGCCGGCCGGCCGACAACACCGCCTCGGGCGACTCCCGGGGCGTGCCGTACAGCCTCCCATAGACCTCGGCGTGTTCCAGGAAAGCCCCTCCAGCGAGCCCCCGGCGGAAGGCCTCTTCGCTCAGGAAGCGGTAGTGGACGCCGTCCACCTCGCCCGTGCGCGGCGGGCGCGTGGTGGCCGTGATGGCCCGGCCGAAGCGCGCGTCGCACAGCAGCCGCTCGGCCAGGGTGCTCTTGCCCGCGCCGCTCGGGCCGCTGAGCACCAGCAGCCGGCCGCGGCCGCGGGGGGGGGCGGACGCCCCGGCCGACCCGGTGGAGCGCGGCGTGGCGCTCACTCCAGGTTCTGCACCTGCTCGCGCAGGCGCTCCACGTCGGCCTTGAGCCCCAGGACCGTGCGCGTGAGCTCGAGGTCGTTGGCCTTGCTGCCCACCGTGTTCGCCTCGCGCGCGAGCTCCTGGGCCAGGAAGTCGAGCGCGCGGCCGGGCGCGCCGCCCTCGGCCAGCAGCTGGCGCGCGTGCGCGACGTGGGCCTCCAGGCGGGCCAGCTCCTCGCGCACGTCGCTGCGGTCGGCGAGCAGGGCCGCCTCGCGGGCCAGGGTGGCCGGGTCGAGCGTCGCGCTGGCGCCGGCGAGCAGCTCGGCCAGCCGCTGCTCGAGGCGCGCGCGCTGCAGCCCGGGCACCTGGGCGGCGCGCTCGACGAGCGAGCGCGTGGCCCCCTGGATCGAGTCGAGCAGGCGCGTCAGCTCGAGCACGAGCGCCGCGCCCTCCCGGGCCCGGGAGGCCGCCAGGGCGGCCACGGCCCGCTCCACGGCGGCGAGCGCGGCCGCGCCGCGCAGCGCCAGCGTCGCCGTCGACGCGCCGGCGGCCTCGAGCGCGCCCGTCAGCGCCAGCACGTCGGCGGCGGTGATCGGCGGCAGCCCGGCCTCGGCCGCCGCGGCGGCCAGCTCGCGCGCGGCGGCCACGAAGGCCGACCGGTCCAAGCCCGGCTTGGCGGCCGAGCCCGGGGCGGGGACGAAGGTCACCGAGAGCGTGACGTGCCCGCGGGCCAGCCGGCGCCGCACGCGCTCCTCGACCTCGGACAGCAGCTCGGGCAGGGCGCCCGTCACGCGCAGCGAGACCTTCAGGTGCCGGTGGTTCACCGACCGGGCCTCGGCCTCGACGCGGCCGTCGGCAGCGTCGCCGACGCCCACGCCGGATCCGGTCATCGACTGCACGGCGGCGTTCATGGCGAGGACTCGTACGGAGGCCGCAGGCGGCAGGCGCCCGGCACGCGCCGCGCGTGCGGCGCGCGCCTCAGCGCGCGTCTTCCATGGCCGGCGGCTGCTGCGGCGCAGGATCGGGGGCAGGAGCCGGTGCCGGGTCGGGGGCCGGTGCGGGCGCAGGCGCCGGTGCCGGCGCCGGCGCCGGCGCGGGGGGCTCGCCCGGAGGGGTGCTGCCTTCCGGCGGCGTGGCCGGCGGTGACCCCGGAGCGTTGGCCGGCTCCCCGCCGGCGGGGGCGCCGCCGGGGGGCGTGCCGGGCGCATCGACCCCGGCGGGCAGCGCGACCGGGGGCCGGTTGAGCTCGACCGGCTGCAGCAGCCGCGACTCGATGCCGGCGTGGATCAGGGCCAGGAGCAGGAAGGCGGCTCCCAGGTAGGCGGTGAAGCGGTTGACCGTCCCGGCCTTCACGCCGAAGGCCTCGCCCCCCGCGCCGCCGAAGGCGCCGGCGATGCCGCCTCCCTTGCCTTCCTGCAGCAGCACCACGACGACGAGCAGGAAGCCGGAGACGATGAACAGCGTCATCACCAGGCCTTGGACCAGGCCCCAGAGGGTCAGGGCGAGGGGCACGAGCAGGAGGGTCACGTCGGGGCTCCCGGGGGCGAAGGCTCTACCGCGGCTCAGCGCCGGGCGCGGGCCAGGGCGGCGAAGGCGACCGGGTCGAGGGAGGCGCCCCCGACGAGGAAGCCGTCTACGTCTGGCTCGGCCAGCAAACCTCCCATGTTCTCCGGCTTGACGCTCCCCCCGTAGAGGATTCGCACCGCCGCCGCCCGGGCCGGGTCGGCCTCCGCCACGCACAAGCGGATCCAGCCATGGGCCTCCCGGGCCTCCGCGGGGGTGGCCACGACGCCGGTGCCGATCGCCCAGACGGGTTCGTAGGCGATCACCAGCGGGGCGGCCGGGAGCCCCCCCGACGGGGGCAGCGCCGCCAGGCCGGCGGCGACCTGGCGGGCCAGCACCTCCTTCGTGGCGTAGGCGCGGCGTTGGGCCAGGGTCTCGCCCACGCACAGCACGGGCACGAGCCCGGCCTCGTAGGCCCTGCGCAGGGTGTCGGCCACGACCTCGTCGGTCTCGCCGCAGAGCGTGCGGCGCTCGCTGTGCCCGCAGAGCACCAGCGTGCAGCCGGCCTCGCTCAGCATCGAGGCGCTCACGCTGCCCGTGTAGGCGCCCAGCGGCTGGCTGTGACAGGCCTGGCCCCCGAGCAGCGCGGGGCTGCCCGCCAGCAGGGCGCCCACCTCCACGAGCCAGGGGTAGGGGGGGAACAACGCCACCTCGGCCTGCGCCTCGCGGCTGGCGCGGGCCGCCGCCTCCGCCCAGCGGCGGGCGTCGGCCCGTCCGCCGTTCATCTTCCAGTTGCCTGCCACGAGCAGCCTGCGGTGGCTCATGCCCGCGCCTCCGTGCGCCCCCGCCTGCCGGCGGCGGCCCTGTCCGTACGATCCCGCCATTTGATTGCAGATGACAACCAATCGAGGCGGACCGGGGAGGGGGCTCTCGGCCGCGGCCCCGGGTGGCGCAGTGTAGACCCCTCGTCCGACGCGTCCGTGGCTCAGCGGCCCGGGTAGTGGGTCAGGTTGCGATCCTGACGCCGTACGGGGGCACACCGGCGCGCTGGGCGGGAGGAAACGAGCCCACGTGCCGCGGCCCGTGCGGGCGTCGGAAGCCGGGCGCGGACCCGTACACTCGGGACGTGCTCATCGTCCTGACCTCCGACTGCAGCCCGGCCCAGCGCCAGCGCGTCGTCGCGGCCATCGAGGAGGCGGGCTGCACCTGGACCCCGCTGGAGGCCGGGGGGCGCACCCTGTTGGCCGTCAGCGGCGACGTCGACCGCCTGCGGGAGGTGCCGCTGCGCGTCTGGCCGGGCGTGCGGCGAGTCGTGACGCTGACCGAGCCGTACCTGCTGGCGGGGCGCGAGCACCAGCGCGAGCCCACGGTGGTCCGGGTGGGGGGCGCGCGCATCGGCGGCGGCCCGTTCACGATCATCGGCGGGCCCTGCGCCGTGGAGGACGCCGAGACCCTGCGCCGCACGGCCGAGGGCGTGAAGGCGGCCGGCGCCGACCTGCTCCGAGGGGGGGCGTACAAGCCCCGCACGAGCCCGTACTCGTTCCGGGGGCTGGGGGTCGAGGGCCTCAGGCTGCTGCGCGAGGTGAGCCTGGCCACGGGCCTGCCCACGGTGAGCGAGGTCACCGACCCGCGCCACGTCGAAGCCTGCGTCGGCTCGGTGGACATGCTCCAGGTCGGCACGCGCAACATGAGCAACTTCGACCTGCTGGTCGAGGTGGGCCGCTCGGGGCATCCGGTGCTGCTCAAGCGCGGCATGTCGGCCACGGTGGGCGAGTGGCTGCTGGCCGCCGAGTACGTGCTCGCCCAGGGCAACCCCCACGTCGTGCTCTGCGAGCGGGGCATCCGCAGCTTCGACCCCAGCACCCGCAACGTGCTCGACCTGGGCGTGATCCCGGTGCTGCGCGCGCGCACGCACCTGCCCATCGTCGTGGACCCCAGCCACGCCACGGGGCGGGCCGACTACGTGCCGGCCCTGGCCCGCGCCGCCTGCGCGGCGGGCGCCGACGGCGTGATCGTGGAGGTGCACGCGCGGCCCGCGGCCGCCCGCTCCGACGCCGAGCAGGCCTTGGAGCCGGACGCCTTCGCCGAGCTGTGCGAGGACCTGCGCCTGCTCGCGCAGGTCACCGCCTCCGCGCGTACGCACGCCGAGCGCTCCCCCGGATCCCCCTGACGCCGGCCCGGGGCCCGGCGCGGCCGGGCCCGCGCCGCCCCTCCGACCGGGCCCGGCGCTCGTGGAGCGGGGGCTCACCGCCCGGGCCGGATACAGGACGGAATTGGTGCGCTTGTCGCGCACCGGGGACGAGGGCTTCGCACGCCGCGCGCCCCCGCCCGGCGGCCTCCGCCGGGGCCGCGCAACGAGTGTGATTTGCATTGGCCGGTGGGGGACCCGCTCCCTATTCTCCTGCGGCGCCCAGCACCCCCGCCGGCCTGCGGGGGTCGGGTCAGCAAGGTGCGGGGCCCAGGAGAGCTGTCGGCGGCCCTGGACCTGGCCT
>CAZPOZ010000060.1:0-10047 GCA_964588235.1 uncultured Planctomycetales bacterium | reverse complement strand
AAGGCCTGCGCAAGGAGGAGGAAGCGGCCTGAGCGCCCGGCTCCAGCGCGCCGCATGCGCCTCGGGTCGCCTGTCTTGGGGCGTTGCGCCTCAGCGTAGCGCGCGCGGGAGGCCGTCGGACGCTATCCTCGGGCCGTGCGGCTCGTTCGGGGCAGACCGGTCCTGTGCTTGCTGGCCCTGCTCGGGGCCGCCGCCGGCGGTGGGCCCGCTCCGGCGGACGGCGGGGACGATCGGCGGGCGGCCGAGGCGTTCTTCGGCGCCCTCCCCGTCGCCGACCTGCGCCTGACGCTGGCGCCGGAGGCGGCCGAGCGCCTACGCCGGGAGCCGCGCGCCTACGTGCCCGCGGGGTTGGCCGAGGGGCCGGCCGGGACCGTGCGTGCGGTGGCCCTGAAGCTGAAGGGCGCCGCGGGCAGCTTCCGTCCGCTCGACGACCGGCCCGCGATGACGGTGGACGTCAACGCCTCGGCGCCGGGGCAGCGCTTCCACGGGCTGGTGAAGCTGCACCTGAACAACTCGGTCCAGGACGAGAGCCTGCTGTGCGAGGCCCTGGCCGCCGACCTGTTCGCCCGGGCGGGCCTGCCGGCCCCGCGCGTGGGCTGGGCCCGCGTGCGCCTGAACGACCGCGACCTGGGGCTCTACGTGCTCAAGGAGGGCGTGGACCGGCGCTTCCTCGCCCGGCACTTCGCCGACGCCTCGGGCAACCTCTACGACGGGGGCTTCTGCCAGGACGTGGACGCCCCGCTCGAGCGCGACGCCGGCCGCGGCCCCGACGAGCACCGCGACCTCGCGGCGTTGGCTGCCGCCGGGCGTGAGCCCGACCTCGAGCGGCGCGCCGAGGCCCTCGCGCGGGTGCTCGACCTGGACCGCTTCCTCACCTTCGTGGCCCTGGAGCGCCTGCTCGGGCACTGGGACGGCTACGCCGGCAACCGCAACAACTACCGCGTGTACTTCGATCCGGGCACGGGCCGCGCGCACTTCCTGCCGCAGGGCCTGGACCAGCTCTTCGGCGACCCGGGGGCCGCGCTGCTCGAGGGCGGCCTGGGGCTGCTGTACGTCGGGGCGCTGGAGGTGCCCGCGCTCCGCGCGCGCTACCGCGAGCGGCTGCGGGACCTGCTGCCGCTGCTCGACCGGCGCACGGGGCTCTGGCCCGCGCTCGAGCGGCGCGCGCTGGCGGTGGCCCCGGGCGTGCGCGCGCTGGGCCCCGAGGCCGCGCGCGTGCACGGCGAGCGCCTGGCCGACCTGCGGCGGCGGATGGCCGAGCGCGCGCAGGCGCTGCCCGACCTCGTGGAGCGGCCCGAGCCCGAGCAGCCGGTCTTCGACGGGGACCGGCCCGTGCACGTCGCCGGCTGGGAGCCGCGCGTGGCCGAAGGCGAGCCGCTGCTCGAGGAGGGGGCGCACGCCGGCCGGCCCGCGCTGGGCATCGCCTGCGCCGGGAAGGCCGCGTGCGTGGCCTCCTGGCGTCGGCGGCTGGCCCTGCCCCGCGGGCGCTACGCGCTCTCCGCCGAGCTGGCCGTGGAGGGCGTCGCGCCTCGGCCGGAGGCGGGCGGGGCGGGCGCGGGCCTGCGCATCTCGGGCAGCCCGAGGCCGCCCGGCGCGACGGGCACGGCGCCTTGGAGCGCGGTCACCTTCCCCTTCGAGGTCGTGGAAGGGCTGCGCAGCGTGGAGCTGGTGGCCGAGCTGCGCGCCGCCTCGGGCCGGGCCTGGTTCGACGCCGGCTCGCTGCGCCTGAGGCGGCTCGGGCCCTGACGACCGACGGCAGGTGCGGGGCCTGGGGGCGCGGCTTCCTCCGCCCGCCCACCCACCGCGGTCAGGGCTTGCGCTTCTCGCCCCGGCCGCGCTCCTCCTTGCGGGCGTCGCGTCCGGCCTTGCGCTCGTCGTCGGCGGCGCGGCGCGCGGCCGCGGCCCCGAAGTCGAACGTGGCCGCGTTGTCCTTCCACCAGGAGCGCCAGGCGTCGGTGTCGCTGCCCAGGTCGCGGCCCAGGGCGTCCTTGAGGGCCTGGCGGCACAGCCAGGCGCCGCGGTTCTCTTCGTTCGCGGCGCGGTTGCCGGCCTTGGCCCTCAGGTCGATCAGCAGCTCGATCGCCTTCGGGTCGGGCACGTTGGCGATCGCCTGGAGTCGGGCGGCCAGCTCTTCCGCGTCGGTGTCCACGCGGATCGGGTCGGCGATCGCCTTGAGCGACACCACCTGCGCCAGCGTGCGCAGCGCCGCGAGCGCCTCCAGCAGCTCGCCCTTCTGGTCAGGTCCGGCGAGCCGCGGCAGGCGCTGGGCCAGGCCCTGGGCCGCCTGCTTGCGGCCTTCCTCCGTGCTGCGCGCCGCCAGGGCCTGGATGGCCGCCTCGCGCACGACGTAGGCCTCGTCCCCCAGCCGCTTGACCAGCGCCGCCGTGATCAGCGCGTGCTGGTTGGCCGCGGCCTCCGCGAGCGCGGCCTGCCGCGTGGCCAGGTCCTTGTCGGCCAGGCGCTCGGCCAGCGCTTGAGCCTCCTTGCGCGCGACCTCCTCGGCCTCGTCGGCCGCGAGCAGGGCGGCCGGGGTGCCGAACAGGCAGGAGGCGAACAGCAGGCGAACGGCCAAGCGGCGGACGGGGCGCATGCGGACCTCCGGGGGCTTCGGGGGAGGGCGGGCCAGGGCTGAAACCCGCCCGCCGCCGTCCCGGTCGCGCCGGGCGCGGCCAGGGCTCAGGCGAAGATGCGTTCCGCGTTGCCCGAGAAGATGCGCTCCTGGTCGGCCGGGCTGAGGCCCAGCTCGTCCAGGGCCGCCCGCTGGGCCTGGAGCAGGTCGGCCCGGTAGCCCCGCGGGAAGGTGGCGGAGTCGGTGCCGAAGAGCAGCCGTCCGGGGCCGACCGCCTGGAGCGCGCGCTGCAGGCCCTGCGCGAGCGTCAGGCCGGCCGGCTCGGCCGCCAGCCAGGCGTTCGAGGAGGAGGTGTCCAGCAGCACGTTGGGGCACTGCAGCCCCAGCAGGAGGGCCTCGCGGAAGAACCCCGCACCCAGGTGCGGCACGACGAAGGTGGCCTCCGGGCAGGCCGTGGCCACCGGCACGAGGTCGATCGGATCGGCGTAGGCCAGGTCGATGGGCGTGGGGAGCCGGAGCGCATCGCGCACCGGCACGCGCAGCAGGCCGCACTGCACGTAGAGCACGGCCCGCCGCGTGGCGGCCACCCGGGCGATGGCCCGCAGCTCGGCGCCCTTCAGGTCCACGTGGTGCAGGGCCGGGAACAGGAGCAGGCCGCGGAAGCCCTTGCTGCCCAGCAGCAGGTCGGCGCGCTCGGCCGCGCCGTCGGCGCGCGGGTTGAGCAGCGCCACGGGCACGAAGCGGCCGGCCGCCAGCCGGGCTGCCTCGGCCACGACCTCGGTCTCCTCCGGCGCGCTGGCGAAGACCACGGCGCGTCCCACGCCGTGGCGGTCGAGCTCGCCCAGCCAGCGGGCGACGTGGCCCTCGAGGCGGGCGTCGGGGATCTCGATGCCCAGCGCGCGCGAGAGGGCTCCCAGCCGCTCCTCCACGCCTCCCGGCAGGGGGGACTGCGCGGCCATCGCCTCGTAGTAGCGCCGCGAGAACAGGTGCAGGTGGGCGTCGAACACCGGCATGCGCGGCTCCCGGGAGGGGTGCCACCCTACCCGGCGCCGCCCCCGTCGTCCCCGCGCGTTCCCGCGCGCGTTGTAACCTCCCGCGGGAGGCACGTTCTCCGATGCGACGGTTCCCCTGGCTCGCGTTCGCCGCTCTGCTCCTGGCCTGCCCCCCTCCGCTGCGGGCCGAGCCCGAGGTGGCGCTCGTCGTCGTGGTGACCGACGAGGCTTCGGGGGCCCCGCTGGAGCGTGCGCGGGTGGTGGTCTGGGACGAGGAGAACCTGTGGAGCGCCGTGGCCGACGCGCAGGGCCGCGCGCGCTTCGAGCGCGGCCCGGCGGGCACGGTGCAGGTCTACGCCGAGGCCGAGCGGCACACGGCCGCCGAGCGCCACGACGTCGAGCTCGAGCCGGGCGCCGAAGTGCGGCTCGCGCTCGGGCCCGGCGTGCCCTTCGAGGGCACGGTGCTCGGCCCCGACGGCAAGCCCCTGGGCCCCGTGCTGGTGCAGGTGGAGCCGGGCGGCACCTTCGAGGGCTACTCGGAGATGCGCCCCGGCCGGGCGCCCTACGCGCGGGTCACCTCCGACGCCGGCGGCCGGTTCCGCGTGCTGGGCATCCCGCCGGACGCCGTGGGCACGGTCGTCGTGGAGGTCGAGGGCTACGAGACGGCCCGCGTGGCCGTGCGGGCCGTCGGCGAGGCCGTGCGCCTGGCGCCGCTCACGATCCGGCTCGCCAAGGGCTGCCGGGTGTTCGGCCGCGTGACGCAGCCGGACGGCTCGCCCGCGGCCGGGGCCGAGGTGTACGTCGTCGCGGCCGACGACGAGGACCTCCGGACCGACCCGCGGCTCGTGCGTTCCTCCTCCCGCGGCGGACTCGTGCGCGCCCTCACGGCCGAGGCCGACGCCGAGGGACGCTACGCGGTGCCGGGGCTGGCCCTGGGCGTGGCCGTCGTCGTGTCAGCCCAGGCCGAGGGCTTCGCGCGCTCCCCCTGGTCGGAGCCCTTGACGCCCACCGCGGGGCTGCGGGAGGTCACGGCCGACCTCGCCCTGCGACGCGCCGCGACCCTCACGCTCACCGTGGCCACCCCCGAGGGCGGGGCCCCGTCGGGCCTGCGCGTGCGGCTGGGCCGCGGCATGGGGGCCCGCGAGCCCGAGGAGGGCGGCGCGCCCGGCACCTACCGCTTCGTCGAGCTCGAGCCGGGCGAGCACGCGCTCTCCATCGACTCCGACGAGTGGCTCGACCTGCGGCAGGTCGTCGAGGTGGCCGAGGGGGCTCAGGTCGCGCGCCGCGTGACGCTGGACCGGGGCGCGACCGTGCTCGGCCGGGTGCTGGACGAGGTCGGCAATCCGCTGGTGGGCGTGAGCGTGGAGGCGGAGTGCAAGGAGCCCTCGCCGGCGGACGGCGGCTGGCGCGAGATCCCCGCGGCGCGGGCCACCACCGGCGCCGACGGCGGCTTCGCCCTCTCGGGCCTCACCCCGGGCCGGCACGTGTTGGTGCTCTTCGGCCGCAACCTCGACCTGCCCGCTCCCGTGGAGGTCGTGGCCCCCGCGCAGGGCCTCGTGCTGCGCCCGATCCGGCTGGCGCGGGTGACCCTGCGGCTGGCGGCTCCTGCGGGCGCGCCCGTGCCCCGCCGGGCCTTCGTCTGGGAGCGCGACCCTTCGGGCGGGGGGCACGGGGGCACGCGCGCGCTGGACGCCGAGGGGCGCCTGACCCTGGAGGGCCTGAAGGGCCGCACGGTGCTCGACCTGCGCGTGGACGGCTACGTGCGGGTCGTGCGCGAGGTGGACGCCCAGCCGGGCGCGGAGCTCGACCTGGGCGCGATCCCGCTCGAGGTGGGGCTGACCCTGAAGGGCCGGGTGCTGGACCGCGCGGGGGCGCCGGTGGAGGGAGCGTCGCTCTCCTTCGTGGACGCCACCGACGCCACGAGCGACGCTGCGGGCGCCTTCTCGCTGCCGCACCTGCCGGCGGGCGAGGTCGAGCTCGAGGTCGGGGCGCCCGGGTTCCTCGAGGCCTCGCATCGCGTGCGGGTGGCCGCCGACGGCCCGCCGGTCACGCTGACGCTCTCGCGGGGCGCGCGGCTGACCGGGGTGGTGCGCGACGGCGCGGGGCAGCCCCTGGCCGAGCACTGGTTCCGCGTCGAGCAGGCGGCTCCGGAGCGCGCCTCGGGTTGGAAGGAGGTGGCGCACTTCGACACCGACGCGCAGGGCGCCTTCGAGGTGCGGGTGCCCGAGGGCGCGGGGCGCATCGCCTTCTACCGCACGCGCGAGACGGCCGTGGTGGTGCTGGCGGAGCTCGCGCTGAAGGAGGGCGAGGAACGCACCCTGGAGCTGAGCCTGCGGGAGCCGTAGGCGTCGGCCCTGCTGTCCTGAGCTGGACGTCCTGTTGCCAGGGTCCGGAGGCCTGGCCCTGGGCCGTGCCGGCCAGGGGCCTGAGCGCGCCCAGCCCAACGCGCCGAACGGCCCCATGGATGGGAAGGTCCGACTCGCCACGCTACCTCGGGTGCAGCCGCAGGTCGGCCTCGGCGCCGGCCGGCACGTCGAGCGCCTCGCCGACGAGGGTCGCCCCGCTCTCCAACGTGGCCTCGATCCGCACGCGGACGCGCTCCCCCGGCAGCAGCGCGGGGACGACGTAGCTGCCGTCGGCCTGGGCGGCTCCCTCCACGCGCACGGAGCCGGGCAGCCAGCCCACGACGCGCAGGCGTTCGGGCGCGACGCCCTCGACCCCTTCCACCCGGCCGCGCACCACGAGCCCTGCCTCCAGGCGCAACCCGAAGGGCCGCTCCAGCGGGAGGTCGCGGGCCGCGGCCACGCGTCCGGCGCGCCGCGCCCGCACGCGCAGCGTCAGCGTGGTGCCCGCGGGGAAGCGCTGTCGGGCGAGCACGCGCCCATCCGTCTCCAGGCTCTCCGATCCGCCCCCCACGGGGCGCCCGGCGGCGTCGTGCGCGCGCCACTCGACTTCGCAGCGCTCGCCGTCGTGCCCCTCCACGTGAACCCGGAACTCGCTCCCCCGGGCCGCTTGCAGCCGCACCCCCGTCGCACCCGCGGCGCACTCCACGGGGGCGCCGGGCGGGGCGTACCCGTCCTGGGCCACGAGCCGGAGCGGGGCCGCCGGCAGGCCCCGCAGCTCGAACCGACCGTCGTCGTCGGTGAGGGCCTGCGGTCCCCCGTCGGCTCGGACGCGGGCCCCCGCAAGCGGACGCCCGTCCTCGTCCACCACCTGACCGCTGACGCGGAACGACTGCGCCAGGCGCACGGTCGTGTCGGCGGGAGTCCAGGGCTCCACGCGCAGGGGCACCGGGTCGGGGCCCTGCGGCGAGTCGGCGGCTCGCACGAGGAGCGCGAACGGCCCCGCCCCCCGCAGCCGCGTCAGCCGCGCCGCGCCGGTGGGGTCGCTCACGCGTCGCTCGACGTCTTCGTCGTCCCCGTGTCCCGCGGGCCGCACGACGCGCACGAGCGCCCGGTCCGCGGGCGACCCGTCCGCCTGGAGCACGCGGACGAGGAAGGTCGGCGCGGGCCGCAGGCGCAGCGTCAGCTCCCCCGCCCCTCCCCGAGCCCGTGCGACGGGGCCCGGCGGGACGAGGAACCCCCGGGGGGGCGACACCTCGAGGTCGTACTCCTGATCGCCGAGCCGCCCCAGGGCGAAGCGTCCCTCCGCGTCGGTGATCGTCCGGGCGTGCGGCGGCGCCGGCGTCTGCGGCCCCGCGCCGTCCCCCGACCCGCGGGAGCGCGCGCTCACGATCGCCCCCGCCACGGGGGCGCCTCCGTCGTCCAGCACGCGCCCCTCGAGCCTGCGCTCGGCGGGCAGCACCAGGCGCAGGGGGCCGCCGGGGCCCGACAGATCCAGCGGCCCGACCAGCGCCGGTCCGAGGGGCAGGGGCGCGCCATCGGCCCCCCGGGCGTGCGTCACCCCGAACCACGAGCGGGTGGGCGGCCCGGCGTAGCGGTAGGCGTGCGCGCCGCCGGAGATCTCGATCCGCCGCAGGCCGCCGTCCGCGTGCTGACGCAGCAAGGTGGCCCGCGGCACCGGGCGCCCCGCCGCGTCCACGACGGCGAGGCTCCACAGGGTCGGCCGTGCCTCGGGCCCGGGCTCCGACCCGCCGCCGCTGCCTGCGGCGACCGGCTGGAGGTCGAGCCGCACACCGCCCTCGCCGGTCTCGGCTTCGCCCTCCGCCTCGAGCGCAGGCTCGGTCACGTCGTCCCTCGCGTGCACCCGGAAGCGCCCGGGGCCCAGCGGCCCGAGGGCGAACGTGCCGTCGTCGTCCACGCGGGCCTCTGCCCCGGCGCCTGCGCCCGGGGGCAGGGGCTCGGCCCGCACGCGCACGAAGAAGGCGCCCCGACCCGGAGGCAACCGCACGCGCCCCGTGATCCCGGCGGCGACGGGCACCGCCACCCGCACGGCTCCCGGTCGCACCTCGAGCCGCCAAGGCGGCGTCCGGGGCGGCGCGAGCAACGGGGGCCAGGCCTCCAGCGTCAGCGGCCCACGCGGCAGAGGGCCCAGCCGCGCCCGCCCTCGGGGGTCGGTCCGCAGCAGGCGACCGGCGACCGCCTCGCCCGGGGGCCCGCCCGGAGACGTCAGGCGCACGGGCACGCCGGCGAGGGGTTGCCCCGAGCCCTCGGCCTCCAGCGTGAGGTCGAGCCAGCGGGCAGGGTCCAGGCGCCGTCCGACGAGCTCGAGCCGGGGCGCCTCCGACGCGCCCGGCCCGGGCTCGGACGCGGCCGGGATCTCGAGCGAGGCCTCGACCTCCGCCAGCAGCCGGGGCGAGCGTGCGCTCACCCGGGCGCGCACGCCCGCGAGGGTCGGAGCGAGCCGGAACGAGCCGTCCTCGGCGCTCACGGCGAGCACGGGCGGCGCGTCGAGGCCTTCGTCAGGGTCCACGTCCAGACGCAACAGGGCCCCCGGCACCGGCGCGCCCTCTTCGTCGCGCAGCGTGCCGGCGACGCCGGCCCCGACGACCGCGTGGAGCTCGCACGTGAGCCGCCCCTGCGCGTCGGTGGCGTGGCGCAGGGGGTCGCCGCCCCCCTCCACCGAGGCGTCCAGCCCGGGAAGGGTCCAGCCCTGGTCGTGGACGACCAGCCGCACGAACCCGGCCCCGAGCGGCGGGAAGGCGAAGCGGCCGGCGCCGTCGGTCCGCGCCAGGACCGAACGCTCGACGCCGCCCTCGGCGTCGAGCGACTCCATCAGGTGGGCGTGGACGGCCACGCCCGCCACCGGCCGCCCCTGCGGGTCGAGCACACGCCCCTGAACGCGCCCGGGGGGCACGGACGCGTCGCCGGGGTCCCGGAGGACGAGGCGCACGGGCGCCTGCGTGGGCGCCAGCACCTCGAGCCAGGCGTGCCCGCGTCCGTCGCGGCGCCGGGCACTGAGCTCGAGGCGGCCCTCGGGGAGGCGCGCGAGGGCGAAGCGGCCGTCGGGTCCGCTGGCGACCTCCGGGCCCACCGTTCCCCCGTCCTCCCCGCCGGGCGACCGCGTGCTCGCGCGGACCCACGCCTGCGCGGGCGCACCGTCGGGCTCGAGCACCACCCCGGAGAGCGTGACCGCCCCGCTGCGCAGGTGGAGGTCGGCGGCCACCTCGGCGCCAGGCAGCGGCAGCTCGACCCCGTGCAGCGTGGCCTCCGTGCCGTCCCCGAGGCGTGCCGTGACATCGTGCGTGCCCACGGGCACGTCGGGCAGCACGTAGGCGCCGTCCGCGTCCGCCGTGGCGCTCAGCGGGGGAGCGAGCCCCACGCCCGTCCCTGCACCGGGCCGCAGGGTGACGAGGGCGGCGGTGGGGGCCCCGTCGAGCCGCACCCAGCCGCGGAGGCTGCCCACCTGCGCGCCCGCTGCCTGGGCGCGCGCCGCGGGAGAGCGGCCTTCCAGCGTCGGCCCCGCCGAGGTCCGCGAGGCGCCCGGCGCCTCCCGCCTCCGCTCGTGGTGCTCGCGCGCGACGAGCCACCAGCCTCCGGCGACGAGCGCCAGGGCGAGCGCCGCGACGGGGGCCAGCGGCGCCCCGCCTGCGAGCGAGGGTGCGGGCAGGGCGCCGACGAGCGCGGACAGCGGAGCGGCCCAGGCCGACCTGCGGCCCTGGTGGCGCCGGTCCAGGCGCTCCCGCAGGCGCGCCAGCGCGCGGCGCAGCCGTGTGCGCACGGTCTCCACCGGCAGCGCGAGGCGCCCGGCGATGGCCCGAGGCGGGAGGTCGTCCTCGTACCGTAGCAGGAGCACCTGGCGCGAGGGGGCGTCCAACGACAGGAGCTCCTCGACGAGGGCGCGGCGCGACTCCTCCCGCGCCAGGATCTCCTCGGGCGTGGCGCTGTGCCGCGCGGCCCCGCGGGCGGCGACCTGCTCGTGGCGCCTGCGGGCCGTCTCGCGCCGCTGGTGGTCCGCCGCCCGCCGACGGGCGAGCACGGACAACCAGGCGAGTGGGTTGCGCGGAGCGGCCGTCGCCGAGCCCAGGACCGAGAGCCCGACCTCCTGCACGACGTCGTCCGAGCCGTCGTCGCCACCCAGCGCTGC
>CAZPOZ010000059.1:0-10069 GCA_964588235.1 uncultured Planctomycetales bacterium | reverse complement strand
CTCGAGGTGGGCCTGCCCGAGCCGGCCGCGCTGCTGTACGTGGGCGTCGAGGGTCAGACGGGGTACTTCGTCGTCCCCGTCCCGGCGGTGGGCGCCGGCCGGGCCGCGGCCGCCACGGCGGCCGCGCGCAAGGCGGCCGGGCACGCGCGACCCGTGCGGCGGGCGCTGGCGACGCCGCGCGCCGCCTTCGCCTCGCTGACCCTCGCGCTGAGGTTCGCCGACGACCTGGCCGAGTCGATCGCCGTGCGCACGGCCTACGGCACGCCGGCGGGGGGCGTGAGCGGGCCGCGCAGCCACGGCGTGCGGGTGAACGCGCAGGCGCAGGGCTCGGACCGGCTGCAGATCTCGCTGAATTGGGTGCATCCCGTGGATCTGGACCTCCACGTGCGCACGCCCAGCGGGAGCCTGATCTACTACGGCAACGACTCGGCCGACGGCGGCACCCTCGACCTCGACTCGAACCCGGCCTGCGACATCGACGGCATCAACAACGAGAACGTGGTCTGGGCGGAGGCGCCGCCCTGCGGCGTCTACGAAGTGATCGTGGACCTGTGGTCGGCCTGCGACCTGCCCGGGCCCTTCCCCTACACGGTGACGTTGCGCGAGGGCGGCCGCGTGACGACCCACCAGGGCTCGCTCGGCGGGGGCAGCGTCTCGGTGGAGAAGCGCTTCGTGGGGCACAAGGTGCTGGGGATCCACTCCAACGCGGCGCCCAGCGCCAACTTCACCGCGGGGCACGCCTGGATCAGCGTCACCCGTCACGACGGCACGAGCTCGCAGGTGACCACCTACGGCCTGTGGCCCGACGATCACCCCAACGTGTCGGACAACGGCTCGGCCAGCGACGTGCGCGTGAACGTCGAGCTCGCCCACGGCGGCTACGTCGCCGCCTACAACCGCTATTTCTGCCTCAGCCCGGCGCAGGAGGAGGCCCTGCGGGCCTACCTGGCCGGCGACCACGACTGGACCTGGTTCAACACCTGCGCCGACTTCGCCTCGGGCGCGGTCGAGGCGGCGGTGGGTGCGCGCGTGAGCGCCAGCGACGGGGTGGTCTTCGGCACGCCCCGGTCCGTGTCGGCCAGCATCGCCGGCCTGGAGGCCCAGGATCCGACGGGGCAGCTCTCGCCGCAGGCGCTGGGCGCGCCGGCGAGCAGCCTCAGCTCGTCGGTCTCGAGCTTCGACTCGTCCCCCCAGACCCGCTGAGCCTGCGAACGGGGGGGCTGCCGGCGGGACGGTCGCGGGCGTAGACTGCGGCCCGATGGCCCGCGCCCCCGCCCGTCCTGGCCGGCTCCTGCGCTGGACCCTGGCCTGCGCCCTGCTCGTCCCGGGCGGCCTCGTGGGGGCGGACGGCCCGGGCGCGCAGCCGCCCGCCGTTCCGCCGGCTCCCGGCGCGGGCGCCGAGGCCGATGCCCTGACGGGCCTCGGGCTGGCCCAGGCACGGAGCGGCGACCTCGAGGCGGCGGTGGAGACGCTGCGCCGCGCGCTCGCGCTGAGGTCGCGGGCGGGCTGCGGCGCCTCGACGGCGGCCACGCTGCGGGCGCTGGGGCGCGTGCACGAGGAGGCGGGCGACCACGCCGCGGCCCGTGGCGCGTACGCGGCGGCGCTGGCGGCCGCGGAGGCCGCCGGCGACCGGGGCGCCCGCGCGGCGGCGCTCGACCTGCTGGGGGGGCTCCACTGGCGGCTGGGCGAGTACGCCGCCTCCCTCGCCTACCAGGAGCGGGCGCTGGCGATCCTCGAGCAGCTGGACGACCCGCGGCGCGTCGCGGCGGCCCGGGCGAACCTGGGAACCGTCTACCAGCGCCTGGGCGACGTGGACCGCGCGCTGTCCTGCTACGAAGCCGCGGTCGCACGGCTGCGCGAGGCGGGCGAGGGTGCGCTGGCCGCGGGCGTCCTGACGAACCTGGGCGCGCTCTACGCCCAGCTCGGCGAGCCGGAGCGCGCCCTCGGCTGCCTGGAGCAGGCGCGCCGGGGCTTCGAGGAGGCCGGCGACGACGCGGGGCTGGCCGCGGCCCTGGGCAACGCCGGCCACCTGCAGCTGAGCCTGGGCAACGTGGCCGAGGCGCTGGCCTGCCACGAGCGCGCGCTCAGCCTCCGGCAGGCGCGAGCCGACGCCGAGGGCGCGGTCGAGGCGCGAACCGCGCTGGGGCTGGCGCAGGCGGCGGCCGGCGACCCGGAGCAGGCCCTCGCGTCGCTGCGTCGGGCCGCCAGCGACGCGGAGAGCCTCGGGGCCCAGGACGGGCTCGTCGTGGCGCTGTGGGCGACGGCGTCCGTGCGCCTGCAGGCCGGCGAGCCCGGGCTCGCCGTGGCCGCGGCGCGGCGCGCCATCGAGGAGCTGCCGGCCATGGTCGGGGGCCTGTCCGACGAGCACGGAGCCCTCGTGCGCCAGCGGCTGTCCCCCGTGTTCGAGACCGGGCTGCGCGCGGCGCTGGCGCTGGGCAGCGCCGAAGACGCGGCGTTCTTCCTCGAGAGCGGGCGGGCCGGCGCCCTGCTCGAGGCGCTGGGCGGCCGTGAGCGGCTGCACGCGGTCGTGGTGCCGGGCGCCCTGCGCGAGGCCGAGGCGCGCGCCCGGGCCCAGGAGGCGCGCGCCCTGGCGCGCTACCGCCGCAGCCTGGACGCGGAGGACGTGGCGGCGATGCGCGCCGCCGCGGCGGAGCGCGAGGCCGCCCGCCGGGCCGTGCGCGCCGCCATCGACGCGATCCAGCGCCAGGCGAAGGCGGCCGCGCACCTCGTCTACCCGCGGGCGGCACCGTTGTCCGAGCTCCGTGCGGCCCTGCGCGCCGACGAGGCGTTCGTGAGCTACGGCGTGCTCCCCGACCGCGTGGTGGCGCTGGTCGTGACGCCGCAGGGGGCGCGGATCGTCCCCCTGGGGGCCGCCGCCGACGTGCACGCCGCGTGCGCCGCGGCGTCGTCGGCCTCCGCGCCCGGGCCCGACCCCGCCCCGGAGGCGGAGGCCCTGCGGGCGCTCGTGGTGGCCCCCCTGGGCCTGTCGCCCCAGGTCCGCCGCGTGCTGGTCTCCCCCGACGGGCCGCTGGCCTACGTGCCGTTCGCGCTGCTGCTGCCGGGCCGGGAGCCCGTCTGCGTCCCGTCGGGGACGACCTGGCGCCTGCTCGCCGCGGAGGGCCGGCGGCGCGGCGAGGGCGTGCTCGCGCTGGGCGACCCCGACTACGAGACCGACGGCCCGGGCGCCAACCAGATCGCGCGGATGAGCTCGGGGGTCGGCTTCGCCCCGCTGCCCCACACGCGCGAGGAGGCGCGGGCCGTGGGCGACGTGGTGCTGCTCGGCGCGGAGGCCACGGAGGAAGGCCTGCGCTACGCGCTGGGCCGTCGGCCCCGCTGGCGCGCGGTGCACCTGGCCTGCCACGGCGTCGTGGACCCCGACACGCCGCTGAGCTCGGCCTTGGCCCTCACCCCCGCGGGCGACGACGACGGCTTCCTCACGGCGATGGACGTGCTGCGCCTGCGGATCGACGCCGACCTCGTCGTGCTCTCCGCCTGCCGCACGGGCCGCGGGCGGTTCGTCCGCGGCGAGGGCGTCATGGGGTTCGTGCGGGCCTTCATGTTCGCCGGCGCCCCCCGGGTGCTGGTCAGCCTGTGGAACGGAGACGATGCGGCGGCGCTCGCCCTGATGCGGGCCCTGCACGCCGGCCTGCGCGCCGGAGAGGCCCCCGCGACCGCCCTCGCCCGGGCCCAGGCCCAGGTGCGCGACCAGCCCGCCTGGGCCCACCCCTACTACTGGGCCGGCTGGACCCTGTGGGGCGACGCCGACTGAGCGCAGGGGAGGGGGAGGGGAGGGGGGGAGGGGCGGGCGCGGCAGGCCATGGCCCGCACGAACGTCAAGGCTCCACGAGGCCAGATCCGGGACTTTGGCCTTGACTCCTGTCCTACCGTCCGCCTATGACACCCTCCGTGGATGCACAGGGCGGAGCCGCGTGGGCCCGCGTTGGACCCCGGCCGCCGACGCCCGAGCGTCCGAACGGAGGGCTCTCCATGGGTGGCAGGCGCTTGCGAGCGGGAGGCGCGTGGCTCGCGCTTCTCGGGGCAGGTCTACTGGTGGCGGCGTGCGGCGCACAGCCCGCCTCCGAGAACGGCGCGACGGGCACGCTCAACCTGAGCAGCCTGCCGGCGGCCGAGGTCTGGATCGACGGCAAGGCGATGGGCACGACGCCCGTGAGCGTGGCCCTGGCCGGGGGTGCGCACGAGGTCGTGCTCAAGCAGGCCGGCTTCAGCGAGCACCGGGAGACGGTCGAGGTCGCTCCGGGCGCGGTGAGCGCGCTGGACGCGACGCTCCCCATCGTCGATGCCGGCGACCCCGACGCCGTGCGCCAGCTGGCCTCGGCCTTCGGCGTGACCGTCGAGCCCTTCCGCGCCCCCGAGCTGAGCCGCGGCTCCGCCTCCGACCGGGGCGTCGCGCTGCTGTACCCGCGCAACGACGTGCGCAAGGAAGGCCTGTCCTCGTTCCGCGTGGACGTGACGCCGGCCTACGACGCGAGCGGCTACCTCGAGTTCCGCAAGGGCAAGACCAGCCTGTGGCGCACGAAGTTCGAGCCGGCCACGCTCGTGACGACGACGGACGTCCCGGCGCAGGTGATCGAGGCCCTCAAGGTGGGCGACACGGTCACCTGGGGCGTGTGGTTCGACGACGGCCGCAAGCCGATCACGGCGCAGTTCGAGCTCGTGAACAAGCCCGCGGCCACGAAGAAGCTGGCCGACATCGCGGCCGACAAGCGCCTGGCGCGTCAGCCCGCGGCGGTCCGCCAGCAGCTCGAGGCCGAGGTGCTCCAGAACTACCGCCTCTACACCGAGGCCCTCGTGCGCCTGCTCGACCTGCGCGCGGCCGACAAGGACAACCTGATGCCCTGCAACGGCATCGTGGCCTGCCTGCGGCGCCTCGAGCTGGAGGACACGGGGCTCTACACGGAGGCCGCCAGCAAGGCCGTCTCGCGCATCTCCAAGTCGCGGGCAGGGAGCGGCGCCGGCGTGAGCGCGGGCAACGCCCGCCCGGCTCCGGCCGTCCAGCCCGGTGGCGCGGTGCCGCCGGCCTCCGCGGGAGCGCCCCCGGCCCCGCCCGCACCGGCCCCCACGCCGACCCCCACGCCGGCCCCGGCCCCCAAGGAGACGACGCCGAGCGACCCGGCGGCGGGCGCACCGACGCCGGCCCCGGTCGCTCCGCCCCACGACCCCCACGGGACGGTCCCCACGGCACCCCCGACACCCGCTGGCCAGCCGCCCCGGGACCCGTCCGACCCCGTGGCGCCGCCCACGGCCGACCCGGCCGCCGCCCCCAGCGATCCGGCCGCAGGCGCGAAGGCGCAGGATCCGGCCGCGAGCCCGCCGCCCCAGCAGCCCCGGGCCGAGCCCAAGCCGCCGGGCGCGGGCCTGCCTCCCGCTGCGCAGACCCCAGGCGCCCTCGAGCGCCAGAAGGAGACGCAGAAGGCCATCGACGCCGCGGCGCAGAACGCGCAGGCCAAGCGCGAGGCGGCCCAGGCCGCCCGCGGCGCGGCCGAACGCGCCGAGGAAGCGGCTCGCGCCGCCGCCGAGGACGCCGCGGCGCGCGCCGCCGCGGACCGGGCGCGTGCCGAGGCCGACGAGGCAGCCAAGGCGGCCGCGGAGGCCCAGCAGCAGGTGGACGACCTCAAGCAGCGCTCGGCGGGCGCTCGCTGACGCAGCCCAGGGGCGCCCGGCCTCGGGCCGGGCGCCCCGTCTCTCCCTGACCGGCGCGCAGCCCCCGCCCCCGATGCCCGTCAGCGGCGGGAGATCTGGTCGCGGATCAGCGCGGCGCACGCGCGGTCGCAGGCTTGGTGCGCCCCGTCGCCGCCCTGGTTGCAGGTGACGAGCACGGCGAAGTCCCGCTCCGGGGCGAGCCACACGACGCAGGTCCACATCGTGTTGCTGCCCTCGTGCGTCAGCACCCGGCCGTTGGCCCAAGGCCGTTCCGCCACGATCCAGCCCATGGCGAAGTCGTCGTCGGGCGCGGCACGCGCGTGCAGGCGGGCGAAGGAGGCGGCGCCGAGCAGCCGGGGCCGCCCCCGCGCCCCCTCCAGGTGCAGGGCCACGAAGCGCGCCCAGTCGGCCAGCGTGGCGTGCACGCGGCCCGCCGGCGTGATCGCCGGCGGGTTGTCGGCCCCCGGCCCCGGCTCGACCGGCGCGCCGTCGGCGCGATGCCCCCGGGGCTCGTCCAGGCGTCCCGCCACCCCGGGCGCGCCGAAGCCGGCCGAGCGCATGCCCAGCGGCTTGAACAGCCGCTCCGCGAGCAGCTCCTCGAACGCGCGGTCCGCCGCGGCCTCGGCCATGGCCCCGGCGATGGAGATGCCGGCGTTGCTGTACTCGCCCGGCCCGCCCGGAGGATGAGCCGGGGGGCGGGCGAGCACGCCGCGCAGCAGCGTCTGGCGGGCCTCCCGCGGCGTGCCCTGGAACGACCACAGGCGCCCCCACAGCCCGTCGGCGTCGAGCGACTCGGGCGCGCCCCCCCGGTGCTGGAGCAGCAGGGCCAGCGTGGCCCCCTCCCAGCCGGCGGCCGCCGAGCCCCGGAGCCGGGGGAAGGCGTCGAGCACGCGACGGTCCCAGGCGAGCCGCCCCTCCTCCACCAGCAGCGCGCACAACGTGGCCGTCATGGCCTTCGTGCAGGAGCCCAGGTGCCAGCGGTCGCCCAGGCCCACCGGCTCCGGGCTGCCGCGGCGCCGCACGCCGTCCACGCCGACCCCCACCAGCCGCCCCCCCTCCACGAGGGCGCCGCCCAGGGCGGGCATGCCGGCCTCGCGGCGCACCGGGGCCAGCAGCGACGACAGGTCCCGGGGCGCGGCCTCGGGCGCGGGCTCGGGCGCCCCGCGCGCGGAGCGCGGGGCCGACGGTGCCGCCCCCAGGAGCAGGGCCAGCAGCAGGGCTCGGGGGGCGCGCACGGGGCCCAGGGTACGCGCCCCCGAGGAGGCCCCCGCCCCCGGCAGCGTGGCCTGCCTCTGGCGCGGGGCCGGCCCGGATGCCATGCTGGACGTGGTTCGGGAGCCCCTCGGGAGGCAGGCCGTGCCCCACATCGACGTCTACCGGATCGCCGACGAGCTCCAGGCGCTGCCCAACGAGGCCACCGCCTACCTCAACACGCGCACGGGGGAGCTGTTCGTGGACCTGGGCACCGATCTGGACGGCGGCTTCGAGCGCGATCGCACCGAGGTTCCCCAGGGCCCCGAGTGGCAGCCGCTGCCCGACCGCTTCGAGCTGCACGAGTGGGAGATGATGCGGGACTTCGCCCAGTCGCAGCGCGAGCCCGAGCGGCAGCGCGCGCTGCTCACGGCGATCCGCGGGCGGGGCGCCTTCCGCGCCTTCCGCTCCGTGGTCGAGGCCTTGGGCCTGCTCCAGGCCTGGTACCAGCACCTCAACGAGGCCTACGCCGACCACGTCCGGCGCTGGCTGCGCGCGCGGGGCCTCGCGCACGAGAGCACGCCGCCGCGCACGCAGTTCTGAGAGCGTCCTCCCCCCCGGGCGACTCCGCTCAGCGCCGGAACCAGCCCTCGGGCAGGGCCGGGTTCACCGCCGCGGCGGTGAGCCGCACGCCCCCGGGGACCAGCGCAGCGCCCGCGTGGAGCACGTCGCGCCGATGGGGCAGCCACAGGCCGTCCACCACCCGCCAGTCGCTCAGGCGATCCTCGACCCGTCCGAAGGCGCCCGTGGACGTGCGACCGCGGTAGAGCAGCGCGAGCGGCCGGCCGCCCTCCGGGTCGAGCGCCAGCGTTGCCCGCAGGCCGTCCACCCACAGCTCGACCCCGACGGCGGCGGCCTCCCCCACCTTGGTCGCGCCCGCGTGCAGCGCGACGAACCCGGGCTCCCTGCGCGCACGCAGCAGCACCACGGGGTTGCGCAGCGCGGCGCGCTCGAGCTCGCGCCGCGCGGCCGGGTGCAGCGCCTCGACCCCCTCCGCCGTGCGCGTGAACGCGTCGTCGGGGGTCAGCACGTGGGTCTCGGGCCAACGCCCGCCGTGCTCGCGATGGCGGCGGAAGCGCCCCGGGAAGCCCCAGCTGAGGTCGGTGGTGGTCGTCAGCCCCGGCGTCCCGCTGGGCTGCTCGTAGGCGAGCCGCAGGCTGCGCAGCGCGTCGAGCGTCGCCGCGCCGCCCACGGCGGCCACCGCCCGGTCGAGCCAGCGCAGGCCCTCCGCGCGCTCGGCGTCGCCGCCCTCGGGGGGCGCCTCGTCGGGCTCCAGGTGGGCCGCGGGGTCGCGCGCGAAGGCGCTGCGGCAGGACTCCGAGGCGAAGATCCAAATCCGGCCGTCGTGGACCAGCCAGCGCGCCGCGTCGCCCTTGCCGCTGGCCGGCCCCATGCGCCCGCACGCGCCCGCCCACTGGATGCCCCAGCGCTCGGGGTCGGACCGGAAGCGCTCCCGGGTCTGCTCGCTGGCGAAGCGGTAGCGGTAGGCGCCGTGCGTCGCCTCGCGGTCGGCCGCCCCCGGGACCTCACGGCCCCCGCAGAGCTCCACAGGGTCCAGGCCGCCCAGGGCGGGCGGGTCGGCTTCCCCGGCGCGCGCCGCGCCCGCCCCCGTCCACGCCAGCAGCAGGAGCAGCAGCCATCCAGCGTTGCGCAGGCTCATCTCGAGGCTCCGGGGGGAAGGTCGGGCGCGCTGGGCAGGAGCACCTGCCGTCGCACGGCGCCTGCGTGCCTCACGAGCAGCGCGGGAGCCCCCCCCCGCGCGGGGTAGGGGCCGAGGCGCGAGCCGCCGCGGGGCGAGGGCCCGGAGTCGGCGAGCACGAGGCCGGCAGCGTCCCAGCGATGGAGCGGCCAGCGCTCGCCATCGGCCAGCTCCACCTCCAGCGCGTCGGCCGCCTCCTCGCGCGCCCCCGCAGGCAGGCGCCAGAACGGCGCCGGCTCGAGCCGCACGCTGCGCTCGCCCGTGCCGCCGGCAGGGACGGGCACCGCCGGCAACAGCGCCGCGGCCGGCGCGCGCCCGTCCACGACCACGATGTCGTGGGGCACGGGAGGCAGCTCGGGCAGGACGATCGAGCCGTCGCGCTCGAGCCGGGCGGCCCGCAGCGCCCACGGGTCGCCGCGGCCCCCGGGCCGCACGAGGACGAGCCCGCGACCGTCGGTGAGCTGGGTGGGCCCGGGCGTCCGGGCGCCCCCCAACGCCAGGCGCAGCGCGCCCGACGGGCCGCAGCGCTCCAGGCGCACGCTCACCTCTCGCGACTCGCCCGCCTCCAGCGCGGCCAAGGTCACCCAGGCGGGCAGGCAGCCCGGGACGGCGAGGCTCACGCGGCAGGGATGCAGGGCCAGGCCGGCGTCGAAGACCACGCCGTCGTGCTCGACGCGGCCCGCGGCGGGCGGCCCCCCCGCGCCTGCGCCCAGGGCCTCGAGCGACGCGACGGCGCCGTGCGGCAGCGCCTCCTCGAGCCCCTCCGCGCGCAGGCGCAGGACGGGCGAGGGCGCGAGGACCACGTGGAGCGCGGCCTGCGGGGTCGTCACCCCCTCGGCCACGGCGCAGCCGGGCGCCTCCACGCGCACGCGTCGCGGCAGCGGGTCGGCGAAGCTGGCCTCGAAGCGGGCCGCGTCGATCCTGCGCAGCGCGTCGTGCGCCAGCATCGGCTCGTCGGGTCCCGGCCAGGGCACGGCGAGATCGCGTTCCGCAGGCCGCACCTCGACGTGCGCCTCGACCGGGTCCACGCCCTCGGGCGCGAGGAGCGTGATCGCGAGCCGCCGCGCGGGGGGCAGCCCGAGGTCGAGCTCGGCGGGCCCCGGCTCCACGGGCAGCTCGGCGCCGTCGAGCACGAGGCGGGCGGCGCCGCTCTCGGGAGGCGGCGCGACCAGCAGCCAGTGCGCGGCGGCCCGCGGCACGGTCAGCCGCACGCGCCCGTCGGCGTCGGCCTGGGCCGAGACCACCGGCCAGGCCGCCTCGCCCGCGACGCGACCCTTCGCGAGCGCGTAGACCCAGGCGCCCCGGGCGGGCGCCCCCGACGGCAGCCGCACGCGCGCCTCCAGCGCCGCCGCGGCGAGCTCCCCCCGGGCCGGCGCGACGGGCGCCGATCGGCCCAACAGGGTTGGACGGCCCGCGGGCCCGGAGGCGGGCGCCGCGGGCGGCGGCGCCTGCACGCCC
>CAZPOZ010000058.1:0-10083 GCA_964588235.1 uncultured Planctomycetales bacterium | reverse complement strand
CCTGCGGCCGCCCATGCCGGCTCCCACTGGCCGACGACGCGGTGAACGACGCGCGCGAACGGGCCTGGCGCGACCCCCAGCAGGACGCACGTGGCGGCGAGGCCCACCAGCGGCGCGCGCATCCACAGGCCCGGCTCGTGGGCTTCGGCCGCCGCACGGGTGCGCGGCGCGCCCAGGAAGCAGAGGGCACAGGCCTTGAGCGCCGTGGCCAGGGCCAGCGCTCCCGCCAAGCCCAACCCGATCGCGGCAGGCATGGCCGCCCAGGCTGGCTGCCCTCCAGCGGCCGACGCGCGCAGCAGGCTCGAGCCCACGAGCCATTCACCGACGAGCCCGTTGAGCGGTGGCAGCCCCGCCAGGGCCAGTGCGCCGATGGCGAAGGTCGTCGCCGTCCAGGGCATGCGCTTCCAGAGCCCACCGAGCCGGCTCAGCTCGCGCGTGCCCGTCGCGTGCAGCACCGAGCCGGCTCCCAGGAACAGCAGTGCCTTGAACGCCGCGTGGTTCCACACGTGTAGCAGTGCGCCTGCCAGCGCCACGGATCCCCACGCGGCGTCGGCGTCGGCGCGAGCGACCAGTGCACCCCCCACACCCACGAGGATGAGGCCCACGTTCTCCACGGAGCAGTAGGCCAGCAGGCGCTTGAGGTCGGTCTGCGCGAAGGCGAATGCGACGCCGACGAGCGCGCTGACGGCGCCCAGCGCAAGGATGACCCATCCCGCCGCGGCCGGCACCGGCAGCCACCCGCTGAACCGTACGAGGCCGTAGATACCGAGCTTGATCGTGACTCCCGAGAGCACGGCCGACACGTGGCTGGGCGCGTTGGCGTGTGCCGAAGGCAGCCAGACGTGCAGCGGGAAGACCCCTGCCTTGAGGCCGAAGCCGAACAGCGCCAGCCAGAACAAGGGCGCCAGGCCCTCGTGCTGGCGCAAGGGCCCGAGGTCCCAGCTCCCGGTCCCGGCGGCCAGCCCCGCGAAGAACGCGAAGAGGGCCATGGCCGCGGCGTGCGAGGCCGCCAGGTACAGCCAGCCCGTTGCGCGCACCCCCGGCCGCTCGCGCTCCAGCGTCACCAGGAACCAGGCGCAGACCGTGAAGGACTCCCAGGCCATCAGGAAGTGCAGGCCGTTGGCCGAGGTGAGGACCAGGACCAGGCTGGCGAGCAGGGCGCTCCACCAGGTCCGGCCGCGGGGCGCGGCCCGGGGCCGGTGATGGTCGTCGAAGTAGGCGTGCGCGTAGGCGCAGCCGGCGGCGCCGATCACGGCGAGGATCGCCAGGAACAGCGCGCTCAACGCGTCCAAGTGCAGGTGCAGCGGCTCGCCGCCCACGGCGAACGTGGAGCGCCACACCCAGGGCGCGTCCCCCTGGAGCGCCCGGACGGCGCCCAGCAGCAGGGCTGCGCTCCCCGCCAGGGTGAGGACCCTCCACAGGCGCGGGAACCGCCAGCCCACGGCCGCAGCGAGCGTCAGCACGGCCAGCGTGGACGTCAGGAGCCAGCCCGTCGTCACGGGCCCGGCTCCGCGCGGCCGTGCCCCGCGCTCGGCGCCCAGGCGCGAGCCCCGCAGCCAGCCGAGGGGCCGATCGGGACGCTCCCCGCGAGGCCTCCGCGGATCGATCCGGGCGTGGACGGCCGGCGCGGGTCGGCGTGGACGTGGCCAGGGGTGCTGCGCATGAGCGGCGGACGGATCCGGTGGCGGCCATGCCGCCGGGCGTCAGCATACCCCCGCTGCCCCCTCTCCCTGGTCGTCAGGGCCGCAGGACCGGCTCAGCCCGGCCGTTCGGCCTCGGGGACCACCCATCCGCGCAGCCAGTCCTCGAAGCAGCGCGGGGCGCGCCGCAGCCGCTTGCGCACGGTCTCCGTCGTGGCGCCCCAGGCCCCGCCGCCCGAGCCGGCTCCCCAGGGGCCGCCCCCCGACGATCCGGGCGCCGATGCGGGAGCCCACGCCCGCACCGGCCGTCCGCCCGCGCGCGAGAGCGCGCCCGCCAGCTCCACGAGGTCGAGCGCCTCGGGTCCCGTCAGATCCTCGGCGGCCTCTCCTCCCCGCGTTCGCAGGGCGGCCTGAGCCGCCACCTCGCCCACGTCGGCGGCGTCCACGAAGGCGACGCGCGCGCGGCCCAGCGGCAGGCGCAGCCAGCCGTCCCCGAGCGCCCGCTCGAGCGCCGGCCGAAGCCCCTGGTAGGTGGGGGCCGAGCGCACGACGCACAGCGCGGGACCCCGGCCCCGGGCGAGGGCCTCCGCTGCGCCCAGGCGCGCGAGGCTCGGGCTGGCGCAGCCCCGATCCGCGCCCAGCGCGCTGCCCAGCACGAGGCGCGCCACGCCCGCGGCGCGGGCCGCCTCCACGATCGCGGCCACCCGGGCGAGGTGCCGGGGATGGTCGTCGAGCAGCGCCACGGCGGCCCCGCAGCCCCGGAACGCGCGCAGCAGGCCCGCCTGGCGGCCGGGGTCGGCGCGCACCGCCCGCACGCGCGCGCCCCGGTCGGCGAGGCTTGCGCACGCAGCCCGGCCGCTGGGCGTCCCGGCGCCCAGCAGCGCGACCACCGGGCGGGGGCTCACCGCTCCGACTGCCGCACCAGGAGGCGCACGTAGGGCGCCCACGGGTCGGCGGGCCGCGCCTTCTGCTGCGCGCGCAGGGCGGCCACGAGCGGGGCGGGGGCCCCGCCTCCGGCCACGACCGCGGCCCCAGCCAGCCAGCGCACGGTCTCCGCCTCGCCCGCGTCGGCCGCCAGCGCCAGCAGCCGCTCGCGCAGCTCGGGCGTCGTGCGCGGGAGCAGGCCCGCGGCCGCCGCGGCGATGGCGCGCGCCTCGGCGTCGGCGGCGGACAGCGCCGCGAGCCAGGGCTCGGACGGCGGCGTCGAGCCTCCGTCCCGATGGGCGAAGGCGGCGGCCAGGCAGCGCTCGAGCGGGGCGTCGGCGAAGGGCTCGCTCACCGGGGGGGGCGCCGCGCCCGGCGCGCCGAGCCAGGCCCAGAGCGCGCGACCCGTGCCCGTGGCCGGCGGGGGCGCGGGGGGCGGCGCGCCCGCGGGGCCGCCCTCGAACAGCCGCTGGCGCTCGCCCGTCAGCGCCGGGTCGCGAGCGAGCAGCACGAGCCGGAACGCCTCGGGCGCGCCGATCGGGGCCTGAGCCTCGAGGCCGAGCCGCAGCCACAGGCCCAGCGCGTGCGCCCGCGGCGAGGGGTCGTCCAGCAGCCGCGCGGCGCGCTCCAGCGTGCCCGGCGCGCCGTGGCCCAGCGCGGTCAGCCCCAGCAGCGCCCCCAGGCCCAGGGTGCGCTCCTCCGGACGCTTGGAGTCGAGCACCGCCAGCACGCGCGCCGGATGCCGCGGGGCCATGCGCGTGAGCAGCGCCTCGGCCCGGCCGCCGCGTGCGGCCGGCTCGCCCGCGCCCGCGGCCAGCACGGCGTCGAAGACCTCCGCGGTCTGGTGCTCGGGATCCGCCAGCACCTCGCGCGCGCCCACGCCCGAGGGCGAGGCCCGGCCCGTGGCCGCCGCCGCCAGCAGCCCCGGCACCTGCGGGTCGCTCACCGCGAACCAGCCCAGGAGCTCGAGCGCTTCCCCCTGGGCGGCCGCGTCGGCGGCCGCCGCGTGGCGCGCCTTGAGCGCGTCCACGAGCGCGGGCGCGGGCACGCGCGACGCCAGCGCCGCGACCCAGGGCTCGGCCAGCGACCCCGTGGAGCACGCCGAGGCCAGGCCCTCGGCCACGTCGGCCGCGGTCACCGGGGCCTCGGGCCGGGGCTCCACGCGCATCGCGACGGCCTCCTCGGTGGCGGCGGACACGACCCGCACGTCGGCCACGCCGCCCCGCAGCAGCACGTGCACGCGGCGGCGGCCCGCGCTCTCCGGATCGACGACCGCCACGAGCCGGAGCGCGAGCGGGCCTTGCGCCAGCCCGGCCAGGCGGCGGCGCAGCGCGACGTGGCTGCCCGCGGACGCCACGAGCCGGACGCCGTCCTCGGCCCGCTCCCAGCGCACCTGCGGGAGGCGCTGGAGGCCGAGCGCGGCCTCCAGGCGCGCCCGCGCCGCCTCGGCGCTCGGGGGGGCCTCGCCCGCGGCCAGCGCCCAGCGCAGCGCGTAGGTGGGCTCGGGCCCGGCCGTGAAGAGCGTCGTCTCCGGGCCCTGGGCGATCGACACGCGCACGTCGGAGCCCGCCGGCGCGACGACCGTCGCCGTGGCCACCGGCCAGGGGCTGGCGGCCGTCGCCGGCTCCTCGGACGTGCCGGGCCGCGCGAGCGACAGGACCAGGCAGGCGAGCGCCAGCCGCCGACGGGGTGCTGCGGGCATGGGAGCCTCCCGCCGGGGCCCGGCCCGCGGCGCGCGGTCGGAATGCCCGGCCTCGCGACCGTATCACGCCGTAGAACCAGCGGCATGCCCGCGGCGACCCTTCCCGCCCTGCTCTCGGTCGTGGGCATCTCGCTGCTGTCCTTCGCCGGGGCGCTCACGCTCACCCTCGGGCCCGCCCGGCTGCGGGCGATCCTGCCCGCGCTCGTGGCGCTGGCCGCCGGGGCGCTCGTGGGCAACGTGTTCCTGCACCTGCTGCCCGAGGCCGTCGAGCACATGGGCGGGTTCTCGGCCGCCATGGGCTGGTGGGTCCTGGCGGGGCTGTTCGGCTTCTTCGCGCTGGAGAGCGTGCTCCACTGGCACCACCACGGCGAGGACGTCGAGGACCATGCCGCGGGCCACGTGCAGCCCCTGGTGTGGATGAACCTGCTGAGCGACCTGATCCACAACGTCGTGGACGGCATGCTCGTGGCCGGAGCCTGGCTCGTCGGGCCCGAGCTCGGGCTGGCCACGACCCTGGCCGTCGCGCTCCACGAGGTCCCCCAGGAGTTCGGCGACTTCGGGGTCCTGGTCCACGCCGGCCTGACGCCCCGGCGCGCCCTGCTGCTGAACTTCCTCAGCGCGGCCGGGGCCATCGCGGGGGCGCTGGCCGTGCTGCTGCTGGGGGTGAGAGCGCACGTGGAGCACCAGCTCGTGCCGCTGGCGGCCGGCGGCTTCCTGTACGTCGCCTGCGCCGACCTCGTGCCCGAGCTGCGGCGGCGCGTGCACGGCTGGGGCCTGGTCGTCACCCTCCTGGCCTTGGCGGCCGGCGTGGCGCTGGTGGCGCTCGTGCCCGGCCACGTCCACGGGTCGGGCGGGCACTGATCCCCGACGCTGCGCGGCAAACGGGCGCCGCCCGGGCGCGCAGGTAGGCTCGCCCCCTCGGCGCCCCGCCGGGGGCGACCGCGCTGGGAGGCCCCATGAGCGAGTCGTCGGAACGGCACGAGCGCATCCTCGGCTGCGGGCACCGGGCCCACGCCCACGCGGCGCTCGGGCGCGGCGCGCGCGAGCCGTTCGCGCTGCCGGGCACCACGGCCAAGTTCGCGCCCGACCGCACGGCCGACGTGCTCCACACGCGGCTGGAGCTGACGCTCGACCCCCGCAAGCGGCGCCTGGACGGCGTGGCGCGCCACACCGTGGCGGCGCTCGACGAGGCCATGGCCACGCTCGAGCTGCACGCCGACGAGCTGACCGTGACCGGCGTGACCGACGCCGACGGGCGCGCGCTGGGCTTCCGCCACCAGGGGCCGAACCTGTCGATCGACCTCGCCCGCCCGCTGGCCCTGGGCGAGCGGACCACCGTCTCGATCGCCTACGGCGGGTCCCCGCGCCGGGGCCTCTACTTCATCCAGCCCGACGCGGCCTACCCGAAGAAGCCCTACCAGGCCTGGACCCAGGGGCAGGACGAGGACGCGAAGTACTGGTTCCCCTGCTTCGACCACCCCTGCGAGAAGGCCTCCACCGAGGTGCTGGCGCGCGTGCCCGAGCGCTACCGCACGCTGAGCAACGGCGCGCTGCTCTCCACCACGCCGCACGGCGACGGCACGGTCACCTGGCACTGGAAGCAGGCGCTGCCGCACTCCGCCTACCTGGTGACCCTGGTCGTGGGCGAGTTCGACGAGGTGGCCCTCGCCACCGAGCCCACCCCGCTGACGGCCTACGTGCCCCCGGGGCAGGGCGAGCGCGCGCGCGAGGTCTTCGGCCGCACGGCGCGCATGCTGCAGGTCTTCGAGCGGCGCTTCGGCGTCTCCTTCCCCTGGGAGAAGTACGCCCAGGTGGTCGTCGAGGACTTCATCTTCGGCGGCATGGAGAACACCAGCGCCACGACGCTGGTGGACGTGGCGCTCTACGACGAGCGCGCCGGGCTCGACTACGACGCCGACGACCTGATCGCCCACGAGCTGGCCCACCAGTGGTGGGGCGACCTGCTCACCTGCCGCGACTGGAGCCACGCCTGGCTCAACGAGGGCTTCGCCACCTGGTCGGAGACGGTCTTCAAGGAGGAGCACAAGGGCGCCGACGAGACGGCCTTCTACCGCCACGGCCAGCGCCTGTCCTACCTCGACGAGGACGGCGGCGAGTACCGCCGGCCGATCGTGGAGCGGCGTTTCGAGGAGCCGATCGACGTCTTCGACCGCCACCTGTACGAGAAGGGCGCGCTCGTGCTCCACATGCTCCGACGGGAGCTGGGCGAGGAGCCCTTCTGGCGCTCGATCCGCGCCTACGCGGGCGCCAACCGTGGCCGCAGCGTGGTCACCGAGGACCTGATCCGCGCCATCGAGCAGGCCACGGGCCGCAACCTGGAGTGGTTCTTCGACCAGTGGGTGTTCCACGGCGGCCACCCCGACCTGACCGTCTCGTGGCGGCACGACGCCAAGACGAGGGATCTCGCGCTGACGATCAAGCAGGGGCAGGCGGCCGACGAGGTCACGCCGGGGGCGTTCCGCTTCTCGGCCGACGTCGAGGTCGTGGCCCGCGGCGGCGCCGTCGCCCGCCATCGGGTGGAGGTGACGCGCCGCGACCACACCCTGCACCTGCCCTGCGCCGAGCCGCCCGAGCGCGTGCGCTTCGACCCCGAGGGCGACCTGCTGGCGACGGTCGAGCTGAGCGTGCCCCCCGACGCGCACCGGGCCACGCTCGCCGACGACGCCTCGGCGATCTCGCGCGTGCGCGCGGCCGCGGCGCTGGCCAAGGACGCCACGCCCGCCACCGTCGAGGCGCTGGCCAAGGCCCTGGACGACCGCTTCTGGGGCGTCGCCGCCGAGGCGGCCGCGGCGCTGGCCCGGCAGCGCTCGCCCGCGGCGCGCGACGCGCTCGTGGCGGCCTTCTCGCGCGTGCGGCACCCGAAGGCGCGCCGCGCCGTGGCCGTGGCCCTGGGCGCCTTCCGCGGCGACCTCGCCGTGGCCGAGGTGCTCAAGCGCCGGCTCGAGCAGGGCGACGCCAGCCTGTTCGTGGAGGCCGCCGCGGCGGCCTCGCTGGGCGCCACGCGCGCGCCGTTCGCGCTCGCGGCCCTCGAGCAGGCGCTGGCGACGAAGGACGCCTGGGCCGAGCAGATCCGCATCGGCTGCGTCCGGGGGCTGGGCGCGCTGGGCCTGGCCGAGGCCGTGCCGCTGCTGCTCGAGCGCGCCGCGCGCGGCCAGCTCACGCGGCTGCGCACGGCGGCCGTGGGCGCGCTGGCGCAGGTGGGGCGCCGCCTGACGAACCGCGAGGCGGTGCGCGAGGCGCTCGTCGAGCTGCTGAGCGACCCGTCGTTCCCCGTGGTCATGGCCGCGATCGCGGCGCTGCGCGCGTTGGGCGACGAGCGCGCCCTGGGGGCGCTGCACGCGGCGGCGGAGTCGGGAGCCGACGGTCGCGTCCGCCGGGCGGCGCAGATCGCCGCCGCGCGGATCGCCAAGGGGGCCGAGCGCACGAAGGAGGTCGCGCGCCTGTCCGACGACCTCGAGCAGATGCGGCGCTCGAACCACGACCTGCTCACGCGGCTCGAGCGGCTCGAGCAGCAGGGGGCGCCGCGCCCGCCTCGGGGCGCCGCGCGCGGGGCCGGCAAGCGGGCTCAGGCCGCCGCCCGGCCGGCGGCGCGCCCGGCCCGCGGGGGCGCGGCGCGGGGCGCCCGTCGGAAGCGGCGCGGGGGACGCAAGCAGGGCTGAGCGCCGTGGAAGGGCCGCAGCGGCGGGGCCGCCCCCGCCGCCGCTTGCGGCGGCGCTGGCACGCGCCGGCCTACCCAACGAGTCGATGCGGGCCCGAGCGCCCTCGAGCCCGGCGCGCCGCTCGCGCGCAGGGGAGCCGGCTCAGGACACCACCGGTGGCCACTGCGCTGAGCGCGCGCGCCCCAGAGGGGTATCCTCGTCCGCTTCGCCAGGAGACCCCGCATGCAGGGCCGCTACGTCCTCCGCCTCGCCGAGCCCGACCACCACGTCTTCCGCGTGGAGGCGACCTTCGAAGGGCTCGGCGCGGGCGACCTGCGGGTGGCCATGCCCGAGTGGGTGCCGGGCCACTACGCGCGCCAGAACAACGCGCGCTTCGTGCAGGACCTGCGCGCCGAGGTCCGCGGCCGGCCCGTGGGCGTGCGCAAGCTCGACAACCAGACCTGGGAGGTGGCCTCGGGCGGCGCCGCCCGCGTGACGCTCACCTACGACGTGTTCGGCCATCACCTGGGCTCGAGCGCCTGCTTCTTCGACGACACCCAGTGCCAGATCCACGGCGGGGCGGCCTTCCTGTACGCCGTCGGGCACCAGGACGCCCCCTCCACGCTCGTCGTGCGCGAGAAGCCCGCCGGCTGGAAGGTGGCCACGGGGCTGAGCCCGGCCGGGCCGAACCGGTGGAGCGCGCCGACCTACGACGACCTGATCGACGGCCCGGTCAAGATCGGCCGCTTCCACCACGAGACCTTCCGCGTGCGGGGCGTGGCGCACCACGTGGTCGTCAGCGACCTGGGCGACACCGTGAACCGGCTGCCGCGCCTGGTGAAGGACACGAAGGCCTTCGTCACCTGGGTGGGGGAGATGTTCGGCGGGTTCCCCTACCGCGACTACTGGTTCCTCTACGACCTCTCGCCCACGCGCTGCAAGGGCGGCGCGCTCGAGCACAAGAACAGCACGCACCTGGCGCTGCAGCTCCGGCTCGACTCGCCCGACCCCGACGACTACGCCTGGATCGTGGCCGTGGGCTGCCACGAGTACTTCCACACCTGGAACGTGAAGCGCATCCGCCCCCGGCCGCTGGGGCCCTTCGACCTGACGAAGGAGCAGCACACCACCGACCTGTGGATCGCCGAGGGGCTGACCGACTACTACGCCTGGTACGCCCTGTGCCGCTCCGGCGTCCTGAGCGCCAAGGACTACCTGATGCACCTGGGGCGCTACGTGGACCGGCTCCACGACATGCCCGGGCGCGCCACGATGACGCTGCGCGAAGCCTCCTGGGAGACCTGGAACCAGTCGTTCTGGGTGGCGCGCAGCTCGACGGAGGAGACGAACGCCGCCAACCGCTTCGTGGACTACTACACGAAGGGGGCCATCGTGGGCGCGCTGCTGGACGTGGAGCTGCGGGCGGCCACGCGGGGCCGGCGGGGCCTGGACGACGTCTTCCGCGCCCTGTGGAAGACCTGGGACCGGCCGGAGGGCTTCCCGCAGGGCGAGTTCGAGGACGTGGTGGAGCGCCTGGGCGGGCGGGCGCTGCGCCGCACGCTCGAGCGCTGGGTGGGCACGACGGCGCCGCTGGACTACGCGCGGACCTTCGCCAAGGCCGGCTTGGCCTTCCGCCTGGACGCGCCGACGAAGGACGAGGACCTCGCCCGCCGCAGGCCGAAGATCCTGGGGGGCTACGGGCTGCAGCTGGACGACTCCGGCGCCGCGCTCCAGGTGGTCAACGTGGTGCCCGGCAGCCCGGCCGCGCGGGCCGGGGTCAACCGGGGCGACCTGCTCGTGGCGGCGGGGGGCGAGAAGCTCACGCGCGACACCTGGTGGCGCCTGCTCAAGGAGCGGGAGGCGGGCCGCGCCTTCGAGCTCACGGTGTTCCGCTACGAGCGGCTGCGGCGGCTGACCGTGGCGCCGGGGCGGGACGCGCGGCGGATGGCGCGCTTCGGCGCCGTCGAGCGGCCCACCCCCGCCCAGCTCGCCGTGCGCCGGCGCTGGCTGGGCGCGGCCCGGCCGAAGGGCCTCTGAGCGCCAACGCCACCAAGTTCGTCGATGCGAGGCACGTGCGGCGCGCTGGAGCCGGGCGCTCAGGCCCAACGCCACCAAGTTCGTCGATGCGAGGCACGTGCGGCGCGCTGGAGCCGGGCGC
>CAZPOZ010000057.1:0-10145 GCA_964588235.1 uncultured Planctomycetales bacterium | reverse complement strand
CGTCGTTGACCCCGTCGCCCACTATGGCCACGGGACCGGCCTCCCGGGCGCGCTCCCGGACCGCGCGCGCCTTCTCGAGCGGGCCCACGCCCCAGAGGGCCTCCGCGACGCCCAGGCGCCGCGCCAGCGCCTCCACCGGCGCCCGGCGGTCGCCCGAGACGATCAGGACGCGGCAGCCGAGCCCGTGGAGCGCCGCGACGGCGGCACGGGCGTCCCCCCGCTCCGCGTCCCGCACCAGCAGCGCTCCGGCCAGCCTCCCCCCCTGCGCCACGAACAGGGGCGTGGCCCCCTCCTCGTCGGCCCGCGCGAGCGCCGGGGCGAGCGCCTCCGCGGGCACCCCCAGGCTCAGGAGCAGGGCCTCGCTGCCGACGGCGACCTCGGCCCCCTCCACCCGGCCGCGCACGCCCCGCCCGGGCAGCGCCTCCACCGCCTGCGCCGGGGCCGGCTCCACCGGCTCGGCGGCCGCCGCGGCGAGCACGGCGCCGGCCAGGGGGTGCTCGCTGGCCGCCTCGAGGCCGGCCGCCAGCCGGAGCAGCTCGCGCCGCGTCCGGCCCGACGGCAGCACCTCCGTCACGCGCGGCCGACCCTCGGTGAGCGTACCGGTCTTGTCCAGCGCCACGACCCGCACGGCGGCGGCGCGCTCCAGCGCCTCGCCCCCCTTGATCAGGATGCCGCGCGCGGCGCCCCGGCCCGTGCCGGCCAGGATCGCCGTCGGCGTGGCCAGGCCCAGCGCGCAGGGGCAGGCGATCACGAGCACGGCCACGGCCGCCGAGACCCCGGCCGCCGGGCCGTCGAAGAACAGCGCGTGCGTCAGGCCGGTGGCCGCCGCCAGCCCGAGCAGCACGGGCACGAACACGGCCGAGACCCGGTCGGCCAGGCGCGCGACGGGCGCGCGGCCCGCCTGCGCGTCGGCGACCCAGCGTGCGATGCGCCCCAGCGTGGCCTCGGCCCCGGCGGCCGTGACGGTGAAGGTGAAGGCGGTCAGGCCGTTCAGGGTGCCGCCCGTGACGGGCGCGCCCGGCCCCCGCTCCACGGGCAGGCTCTCGCCCGTGAGCAGCGACTCGTCCAGCGCGGCACGGCCCTCGAGCAGCCGGCCGTCGGCGGGCACGCGCGCGCCCGGGCGCACGAGCACGACGTCGCCGGGCAGCAGCCGGGCCGGGGCGACCTCCCGGTCGCCGGCCGGGGTCAGGAGCGTGGCGCGCTCGGGCGCCAGGCGGGCCAGGCCCGCCACGGCCGCCCCCATGCGACCGCGGGCCCGGGCCTCGAGCAGCCGGCCCAGGCAGACGAAGGCCACGATGCCGGTGGCGCTCTCGAGCCACAGCCCGCCCGGAGCGAGCCTCAGCGCCACCGGCACGCTGGCGAGGAGGGCGGTCAGGGCCCCCAGGCCCACCAGCAGGTTCATGTCGGGCGCCCGCCGGCGGACCGCCGACCAGGCGCCCTCGAGGAGCCGGCTCCCGGCGCCGAGCACGCTGGCCGCCGAGAGCCCCAAGAGGACCCGGCCGTCGCGCAGCCAGGCCGGCAGCGCGCCCGCCGTGCCGTGCATCGTGCCCAGCATCACCACGACGGCCACCGGCGCGGCCAGCAGCAGGCGCCGCCGCCAGGAGCGGATCTCGGCCTGACGGAAGGCGGCGTCGGGATCCTCGCCCGTCTCGAGGGCCCCGTCGGCCGGCAGCAGCCCGCGCAGCGCCTCCAGCACCTCGGGCGCGTCCACGTGCTCCACCTCGAGGGCCGACCCGGCGACGCGCACGGCCTTCACGCCCGGCAGGGCCTGGGCGCAGGCGGCCAGCGGCCCCCCCGCCGGCGCGCCCGCGTCCGGCGGCCCGGAGGGGAGCGGAAGGCGCGTGCGCGTCACGCCGAGCGCGTAGCCGCCCCGCCCGAGGGCCGCCTCGAGCTCGGGCAGGCCGGCCGCGCCCGTCACGCGCGCGCGCGACGTGGCCAGGTTCACCTCGGCCTGGGCGACCCCGGGGACCGCGGCGAGCAGGCGCGTGACCGCGCCCACGCAGCCGGCGCAGTGCATGCCGCGCACGACGAGGTCGCGCGGCGGGGCCCCCTGCCCGGTCACGGCGGCCGCGGCGGACGGGCGCCGGCGCCCCGCAGCTCCTGTCTCAGGCGCTCGACCGCGGCGACCAGCTCCGGCTCCAGCTCGAGGCCCGCGGGCCCGTCGGCGCCGGACCGGTTGCGCCGCTCCTCGGGGTCCTCGCGCAGGTCGTAGGCCTCCCACGCCACGGCCCCGGTGCGGTGGTCCCAGGTGGCGATCACCTTCCAGCGGTCCGAGCGCAGGGCGCGGATCGTGAGATCCACGTCCTCGGCGGTCACGGTGCGGTTCACGCGCTCCTCGATGCGCGCGACGCGCCCGCCCTCCTCGCCCCGGATCACGGGCAGCAGCGAGCGGCCCGTGACGCCGGGGGGCAGGGTGCCGCCGGTCAGCTCCACGGCCGTGGGCACGGCGTCCATCAGGCTCACGTTGGACGTCACCACGCGCCCGGCCGGCAGCGCGGGGCCCACCAGCACCAGGGGCACGCGCACGACCTCGTCGTAGGCCTGACGACCGTGCTCGAGGAAGCCGTGCTCCCCGAAGGCCTCCCCGTGGTCGGAGGTCAGGATCAGCACGCTGTCGGCCAGCAGGCCCCCCCGTTCCAGCCAGGCGAGCACGTCGGAGGCGAGCCCGTCCAGCCAGCGCGCGCCGGCGGTGTACGCCGCCTCCAGCTCGGCGGCCAGCTCGGGGCGGGGCTCGGCGCGGTACCCCGACCACAGGTAGCGGACCACGTCGTCCATGAAGGCGTTGCCCCACCGCGCCTGGAGGGCGTCGCGCTCGCTGCGGGAGAGCAGGAAGCGGCGTGCGCGCTCCCAGGGCTCGGTGACCCGGCCCGGGTCGAAGCCGGCGGCCGGGGGCACGGGACGCTGGCCCGGCAGCGGGTGCTCCGCGGCGCCGTAGGGATCGTGCGCCTCGAAGGAGTGCAGCACGAGGAAGAAGGGGCGGCGCGGGTCGAGCCCGCGGCGCCAGGTGTCCAGCCGCGCGAAGGGCTGGCCCAGGTGGAAGGCCGTCACGCTGGGCGGATCGCTGCGCGGGAAGCCCTTGAGCAGGGAGTCGGGCGCGCTCCACGACCAGGGCCCGCCGGTGTAGGCCGCCACCTGGTAGCCGCGCGCGGCGAAGGCCTGGGCCCAGGTGCCCACGGGGCCCAGGCGGGCGGGCCCCTCGGGCATCAGCTCCACGCGGTGCTCGGAGGGCATCACCCCCGTGAGCAGGCTGGCCATCGAGGGCAGGGTCCAGGGGGCCGGCGCCACGGCGTTGGGGAACGACACGCCGCGGCGGGCGAAGGCGTGCAGCCCCGGCATGGCGGCGGGCCCGCCCTGCCGGTCCAGCAGACGGTCGGAGCGCAGGGTGTCGAGCACGAACAGGATCACGTTGAGGGGCCGGGGCCCGTCGAAGGCCGGCCCCGGAGGCTGCTGGCGGAGGTGCTGCCAGACGAGCGCGCCCCCGAGCAGCGCGGCGAGCAGCCCCCCCGCGAGCAGGCGCTTCACGGCGCCTCCCCCACGGGCAAGGGCCGGCCGTCCAGGTCGTCGGTCGGGAGCCCGAAGTGGGCCAGGACGGTGGCCGCCACGTCGCGCACGTGGTAGGGCCGCCCGGCGGGCGCGGGGGGCAGGCGGCGGTTGAGCAGCAGGATGCCCGGCACCACCTCGGGGTCGGTGCTGCAGTGGTCGCCCGACCAGGGGCGCTCGTTCTTCTCCACGGCCTGGCCGGAGAAGCCGCCGATCAGCGCGGTCTGCCACGAGACCCGGTAGCCGGCCGCGAAGCCGAGCTGGAGGTCGCCGGCCTCGTGCGCGTAGGGGCCGTGGTACTCCTCGTGCAGGAAGAACACGCGCCTCACGGGCGCCTCGGGAGGCTCGACCGCCTGGTTGCGGTAGGCCAGCAGCTTGGCGGCGATCTCCCGGGCCAGCGCGGGCGCGTCGCCCGGCTCCACGCAGCCCTGCGCGAAACGTCCCCGCACGTTGAGGAACACCTGGCCGAGGCCGACGGCGACCGCCCGCGTGCGCTCCCAGTCGATGGCCTCCAGGCCGAGCTGGCCGCGCGCGAACAGCTGCACCACCGAGCGCTGCCCGACGGCGCCGCGCAGCACGAGGTAGCCCTCGTCGGCCAGCCAGCGGTTCACGTTGAAGCCCCAGCGCCAGGTCGCGAAGCCGTGGTCGGAGCAGACGATCAGCAGGTCGCGGGGCGAGAGCCGGCGCTGCACCTCGCCCACGATCCGGTCCATCTCGCGGTACACGCGCAGCACGGGGTCGCCCAGGCGCGCCAGGCGCTCCGGGTCGTGGAGCCAGTGCTCGGGGTCGAGCAGCCGGTAGAAGGCGTGCGCCACGCGGTCGGTGGCGGTGAAGCACTGGAACACGCAGCGGCTGCCGCGGGCCAGCTCGCCCAGCAGCAGGGCCGCGTCGCGTCGCAGGTCGTCGAGCGCGTCCCGCAGGAAGGGCTCGTCGTCCTGCTTGAGGTCGTTGAGGGCGAAGGTCTGCTCGCGCCAGCCCATGGTCTCCTCGAGCCCGTAGCGCTCGTCGAGCTCGGCGGCGTAGCCGGGCGGGCTCGAGAGCGGCAGGCTGGGGCGCCGCGGGTCGATCTGCACGGGGTCGGCCATCACGGTCAAGGGATCCAGGCTCTGCGCCTCCAGGCGCACGCGGCCGTGCACCTCGATCGCGGGCAGGGTGCCGAGCCGGAAGCGCACGGCGAAGGGCTCGCTGCGCCCGCCGGCGGCCAGCGATTGGCTCCGCCCGCCGAGGGTGACCACCAGGCGGGCCTCCGGCCCCTGCCCGAGCACCTCGAAGACGACGGGGACCGTGGCCCGGGCCACCCCGCCGAAGGCGCCGGGCGGCAGGGTGGGGTCGGGCGGGCCTTCCAGCACCGTCTCGTAGCGGCCGGGCACGGACCCCGGCCTCAGCGGCGTCTGGGTGCCGCCGAACTCGGTCACGCCGCTGGTGTAGCCGATGCGCGCGCTCCACAGGGTGTAGGCGCCGGCGGCGCCGGCCAGGTCGGAGGTGCCCAGGCCGGAGAGCATGCGCGCCCCGGGCAGCTGGGGCGCCGGGAACAGGTGGGGCTGGCGCAGCGAGAGCACCGGGTAGCCCGCGGCGTGCACGCGCTCGAGGAAGGTGGGCGCCGCCAGGCGCGGCCGCAGCAGGGGCGGCCGCACGGGCAGGCGGCCGAGCAGCAGCCGCAGGGGCTTGAGGTCGACCATGCCGTTGGCCGGCGTGAGGTCGCCCGTGGGGACGACGAAGTCGTGGATGCGGTGGCGGCCCGGGTTCACGCCCGTGAGCAGGCTGGCCCAGGCCACGGGCGACTCCGGCGGCAGCTCGCTGCGCAGCGGCGCGAACGCCCCGGCGGAGGACAGGGCCTTCAGGACGGGCAGCTCACCCCGGTCGAAGAACGACTGGAGCAGGCGCGCGTCCACGCCGTCGAAGCCGAGCACCACCACGCGGGCGATCGTGTCGAGGTCGGGGGCTGGGGCCGGGGGGCGCGGCGGGAGCGCCCGGCGGGCCAGGTCGCCGAGCGTGAAGGCGGTCAGCGCGCCGCCCGCCACCAGGCCGGAGAGGAAGGCGCGGCGGGAGGGCACGGGCGAGAGGCTCCGGGCGGGGCGTGGGCGTGGGAGGGCAACGCCGTCCGGGGGGCGCGGCTTCCCGCCCCGCTACGGTACACGCGCGGAGCGGCGGGGGGGCGCGTCCTCAACCCGCGCCCCGGGGTCGGCGGGCCGTGCCCCCCTTGCGGCGGGTCCGGCCGCCCCGGGGGCCCTCCGCGGCGCGGCGGCGCGGGGCGCCCCCGGGCGAGGAGCAGGGCTCGGGCGGCGCGAGGGCGTGCTCGAGGGCCTCCTCGATGCGCTCCACCAGGTGCACCCGCAGGCCGGCCCGCACCTCCGCCGGCACCTCGGAGAGGTCCTCGGCGTTGGCCTTGGGCAGCACGATCTCCTTCACGCCGGCGCGGGCCGCGGCGAGCACCTTCTCGCGCACCCCGCCGATGGGCAGGACGAGGCCGCGCAGCGTGATCTCGCCCGTGAGCGCGAGGTCGTGGCGGACGACGCGCCCCGTGAGCGCCGAGGCGATGGCCACCAGCAGCACCAGGCCGGCGCTGGGCCCGTCCTTGGGCACGGCCCCCTCGGGCACGTGCACGTGCACGTCGGCCTCGGGCAGCCGCAGCGGGCCGGCGGCGTGCTCGCGCAGCCAGGCGAGCGCGGCCTGGGCCGACTCCTTCATCACGTCGCCCAGGCTGCCGGTCAGCTTGAGGTTGCCCCGCCCGGGGACCACCGAGGCCTCGATGAACAGCACCTGGCCGCCGGCGGGCGTCCAGGCCAGCCCCATGGCCACGCCGGGCAGGCACATGCGCTCCACCCGGTCGGGGCGGTGCGGCCGCGGGCCCAGGATGGCCGCGAGATCGTCGGGCTCGAAGAGGAAGGGCCCGCGGTCGCCCTGGGCGCGCAGCAGGGCCGCCCGCCGCAGCAGCGTGAGGATGCCGCGCTCCAGGTCGCGCACGCCCGACTCGAAGGTCCAGCCGTCCACCAGCGCCTGCAGGGTCGCGTCGGGCAGGCGCACGTCGGCGGGCGTGAGCCCGCTGGCGGCGGCCAGGCGCGGGACGAGGTGCTCGCGCGCCACGCGCAGCTTCTCGGCGTCGATGTACCCGCGCAACGGGACCACGTGGAGCGCGTCCTGCACCTCCACGGGCACGACGTCCAGGGTGTAGGCGGTGGCCACGACGACGGCTCCCGAGAGGTCGAGCGGCAGCCCGAGCCAGCGGTCCACGAAGCCCGCCGCGCGGGCCGGGTCGAGCAGTGGGAGCAGCGCGGCGGCGGCGTCGCCCGGGTAGTCCACGGCGAAGGCGTCCAGCCCCTCCAGGACGAGGACCGGGTCGGGGGCTCCCGCCGCGCGCACCGCCTCGAGCACGCGCCCGGGCTGCGCCCCCGGGACGAGCCGCCGCTCGCCCAGGAGATCGGCGTCGGCGCCCACGCCGGCCAGGTTCAGGTGCACCAGCGGGCGCCCGAGCGCCGTGGCCAGGGTGCGCGGCAGCGCGCTCTTGCCCACGCCCGGCGGCCCGACCAGGGCCAGGGCGGGCACCAGCCCGTCGTCCTTGAGCCGTGCCGTGGCCAGGGCCTCGAGCAGGCGCTGCTTGGCCCGCTCCTGCCCCAGGTGCTCCCGGTCCAGCGCGCCGCGCACGCGGTCCAGGTCGGGCGGCGCCCGCGGGGGGCGCTGCCAGGGCACGGTCAGCGCGGCGTCGATCCAGGCCATCGAGGAGGCGCGATCGGGCACCAGCGGCCCCCCCTCCTCCAGGTGGCCGATCTCGCGCTCGACGGCCGCCCGCACGGCCAGCGGCAGCACCGCCGCCTGCAGGCGGACGCGGAGGGCGGCGACGCCGGAGTCGATGGGCAGGGCACTCGGAGGGAAGGGGCCCCGTCGAGTCTACCCCGTGGAGCGCGCGTTCCGGGCCGACGCGACCCGCAGCCCGGGTCCGGCGCGGCCCTCGGACGTGGGGTCCGAGGCACGCCGGGGCGCGGGAGGGCAGCGCACCGGGGCGCCCCGCGGGCGGGGCGCGGTGGCAGGCCGGCGGCGGCGAGGGCGCCCCCGCTGCCGGCTGCGACGGCGCGGGCACGCGCCGGCGGACGCAACGAGCCGGTGCGGCGCGCGGGGGGCCAGGGCTTCAGGGGAGCCCTCGGGTCAGCAGCGGGCCCGACCAGGCCCAGACCAGGAGCGCGATGGCCACCGACCCGGCGAGGTCGACCCAGAACCCGGCCCGCAGCATCTGGCGCACGCCGACCCGCCCCGTGCCGAACGCGACCGCGTTGGGCGGCGTGCCCACGGGCAGCATGAAGCCCAGCGAGGCCGCCAGCGTGGCGGCGAACAGCACCGGCAGCGGCTCCACGCCGGAGGCGGCGGCGCCGGAGGCGAGCACGGGCACGACGGCGATCGCCAGCGGCGTGTTCGTCGCGACCTCGCTCAGCGCCGTCGTGACCAGGGCCACGGCCCCCAGCAGCAGCGGCGCCGGGAGGTGCCCGAGCCCGGAGAGGCCCTGCCCCACCTGCTCGGCCAGTCCCGAGGCCTTGAAGGCGTCGCCCAGGGCGAAGCCGCCGCCGAACAGCAGCAGCAGATCCCAGCGCAGCCCGTTGACGGCGGTCGCAGGCAGCACGGGCCCGTCGCCCTCCCCCGAGGGCAGCAGCATCAGGACGAGCGCGGCGGCCACGGCCACGGTCGCGTCGCCCACCCCGGAGAGGCCCAGCGCCCCGGCCCAGCCGGGGAAACGCCAGCCCCCCAGCGCCAGCTCGCCCCGCGTGGCCCAGGCCAGCACCGCCAACCCGAAGACCCACAGGACCCGGCGCTCGCCCGGGCCGGCCCGCCCGAGCGCCGCGCGCTCCCGCGTCAGCGCGGCCCGGGCCTCTGCGCCGCGTCCCGCGGGCAGCCCGCGGGTGAGCACGGCCCAGGCCGCCAGCAGCTGCGCGGCGGCGACGGGCAGCGCGGCCAGGGTGAAGGTGACGAAGTTGAGGTGCGCGTCCAACCCGCGCGCGCGCGCCTCCTTGACGAAGAAGGCGTTGGGCGGCGTGCCGATCACGGTCAGGATGCCGCCGATGCTGGCGCCGTAGGCCACGGCCAGCACCAGGGCCGGGCCCAGGGGCCGGGCGCCGCCCCGGCTCGCGACCTCCCCCGCGCCCCCCCACCCCGGGCCCGCGCGCGCGGCCACGGCCGTGGCCACGGGCATGAGCATGACGGCCGTGGCCGTGTTGGAGAGCACGCTGCTCACCAGGGCCGCCGCGAGCAGGAAGCCCAGCACGAGCCGCCGCGGGGCGCTGCCCACCCGCGCCAGCACCGTCAGGGCCAGGCGGCGGTGCAGGCCGCGGCCCTCGACCGCGGCGCCGAGCAGGAAGGCCCCGAAGAACAGCCAGACGAGGTCGTGCCCGTAGGCGGCGGCCACGGACTCCGCGCGACCCACGCCCAGCGCCGGCAGCAGCACCAGGGGAAGCAGCGCCGTCAGGTGCAGCGCCACGCACTCCGAGGTCCACCAGAGCGCCATCCAGAGGGCCAGCCCCGCCACGCGCAGGGCAGGATCAGGCCCTGCGCCGCGAGCGGCCTCCAGGGCCAGCGCCGCGGCCAGCAACGACGGCCCGCCCCAGCGCGCGACGGTCACGAGGGGCATGCGGCCTCCGGCCGGTCCCGCCGGCGCCGGGCAGCATGCCCCGGCGCGGCGGGCGGCGGAAGGGGGAGCCCCCGGGCGGCGCTACGGGAGCAGCAGGTAGGCTTCGGCGGTCTCCTTGTCGGGAGCGCGCACGGTCATGCCCTCGGGGCCGCGCCCGACGAGCGTGATGCTCTTGGCCGGCTCCCCCCCCTTGAGGAACTCGCCCAGCTCCTTCGTGCCCGCGCGGAAGACCCACAGGCGGCCCTCCACCAGGCGCGTGACGAAGCCCGGCTTGTCCAGGGGCCCGGGCTCGGCCACCACGGGGGGGGCCTTGGGCTCCTCCTTGGGGGCCGCCTTCTTGGAGGCCTCGGCCCCGGCCTTCTCCTCCTTCTTGGGCTCCGGCTTGGCGAAGCGCTGGGACCAGGGCCCGCCGTAGACCTCGCCCGTGGTCTTGCCCGGCGGGACGATGCCCCGGCAGCCTCCGAGCCCGAGCAGCAGGGCGCCGAGCCCCGCCGCCACCTTGTTCGTGCACCTGCGCATGCATCCCTCCCAGGAGCGGCGATCCGGCGTCCGACCCGGACGCACGCGATCCCCGCCTGCTCGTCGCGACCCGGAGGCCCCTGCCCCGGTCAGCCGAAGCGGCCCATCACGTAGTCCTCCGTCTCCTTCAGGTGGGGATGGAGGAAGATGTCCTCGGTGGGCCCGTACTCGATGAGCCGACCCAGGTACATGAAGGCGGTCACGTCGCTGGTGCGCGCCGCCTGCTGCATGTTGTGCGTCACGATCAGGATCGTGTACGCGCCCTTGAGCTCCTGGATCAGGTCCTCGATGCGGCCCGTGGCGATCGGGTCCAGCGCGGAGCAGGGCTCGTCCAGCAGCAGCACCTCCGGCTCGCCGGCGATGGCGCGCGCGATGCACAGCCGCTGCTGCTGCCCGCCCGACAGGGCCAGGGCGCTGCTCTGGAGGCGGTCCTTGACCTCGTTCCACAGCCCTGCGCCCTTGAGGCTGCGCTCGC
>CAZPOZ010000056.1:0-10194 GCA_964588235.1 uncultured Planctomycetales bacterium | reverse complement strand
GGTGAAGACGGCGGCGGCGCTCGAGCCCCTCCTCGCGCTGCTCCGGCGCGCCCCGCCCCGGGGCGAGGTGCTGGTCTCCTCGTTCGACCACGCGGCCCTCGAGCGCGCCTCGGCGCCCCCGGGCGTGCACCTGGGCGCCCTCGTGGCGCACCGACCCTTCGCCTCCTCCCCCGCGCCGCTGGGCCACTGGCCCCGCGTGGCCGGGCTGGACACGATCGTCTGGTCCTTCGAGGCCCTGGAGGCGCAGGAGGTCGAGCGGGCGCGCGCGCGCGGGCTCAGGAGCCTCGTCTACGGCCCCGTGACCGCCGCCGAGCACGCCCAGCTGCGCGCCCTGCCGCTCCACGGGGTCATCACGGACGACCCGGCCCTGGCCCGCCGGGCCCTCACGTGACGCCCGACGCCGCCCCGAGGGCGACGCGATGCGGGTGCGGCTCCCGCCGGGAGCCGGCGGAGCTCGAGCCCTGAGCTGGAAGTCCTGTTGCCAGGGTCCGGAGGCCTGGCCCTGGGCCGTGCCTGCGCCCGAACGGGCACCGGCGCCATGCAGGGGAGCTTCCGACTCGCCACACTCACTCGGCCACCACCTCCAGCGCGGGCAGGCCGCGCCCCTCGAGCGCGGCGCGGATCGTCGGCAGGTCGCCCACGAGCACCAGCACCCCCTCCGTGAGGCCCAGGTGCGCGCGCGCCAGCGCGTTGAGCCGCTCGGCGTCGGCGCCCTGCGCCAGGGCCGCCAGGTCGGCCGCGAGCGCGCCCGGGCCGCGGCCGTGAACGGCCGACTCGCCCAGCGCCGAGAGCAGCCCGGCGAGCGTCGAGAGCGACTCCACCGTGTCGTGCTCGCGGGTGGCCCGCGCCTTGGCCGCCTCCGCCGGGGTCACGTCGCCGCGCTGGATGCGGGCGAACTCGGCCAGGAACTCCCCGAGCGCAGGGCCGGTCACCTCGCTCTGCACGCTGCTGGAGGCGACGAAGGCGCCCGCCTCCTTCAGGAACGAGAACGCGCTGCCCGCGCCGTAGGTGTAGCCCTTGTCCTCGCGCAGGTTCGCGTTGAGGCGGCTGGTGAACGAGCCGCCGAAGACCGTGTTCAGGGCGAGCAGCGCCTGGCGGTCCGGCGTGCCGTGGGCCGGCCCGGGCAGCGCGAAGCGCACGACGGTCTGGGCGGCCCCCGGGCGGTTCAGCGCCAGGACCCGCAGCGGCCGTCCCTGGCCCGCCGGCGGCGGAGCCGCCCGGCCCCCCGGGCTCCCGGGGCCCGCCGCCCCCGGCCAGGCCTCCCCGCCCAACGCGCGCGCGAGCAGCGCCTCGAGCTGCGCGCGCGTCACGTCGCCCGCCACGATCAGCGTGGCGTTCTGCGGCACGAGCTGCTCGGCCGCGCAGGCCGTCACGTCCTCCAGGGTCAGGGCGCGCATCGTGGCCGGTCGGCCTTCGACCGGCTGACCGTAGGGATGCTCGACCCCGAACCAGGCCGAGAGGGCCACGCGCCGGGCCGCCGCGGCCGGCTCCAGCTCCGCCTGCTCCAACGCGGCCACGGCCTGGGCCCGCACGCGCTCGAGCTCCCGCGGATCCAGCCGGGGCCGCGTCACGGCCGCGGCGAACAGCGCCAGCGACGGCTCCAGGTTGCGCGTCAGGGTCTCCAGGGTGACGGCCGTGCCGTCCCGGTCGGCGGCGGCGCCGAACCGCGCCCCCAGGTCGTCCAGCGCCTGGCTGAAGCCCAGCGCGTCCCAGGGGCCGGCGCCTTCGTCGAGCAGGTCCGCCAGGAGCGCCGTGCGCCCGGCCTTCGCCGCAGGATCCCGCGCTGCGCCGCCGCCCAGCTGCAGGCGCAGCGACACCAGGGGCAGTCCCGGGCGGACGACCTGCCAGACCCGCAGGCCGTTGCCCGGCAGCCGGTACTCCTCCACGGGGGGCGGCCTCAGGGGCGAGGCGACGGCGGGGCCCGGGCGCTCGTCGCGCGAGCCGGGGGTCGCCGGCGCCGGTGGGACCACGGCCAGCACGAGCCGCGCGGGGCCGAGCACCTCCTGCGCGCGCGCGCGCACCGCCGCGACGGTGGCCTGCCGGTAGCGGTCCAGGTCGCGCTCCAGCCCGTCGGGGGTGCCGAACCAGAACTGGTAGGCGTTGAGCCGGTCGGCGACGGCGGCCACCGACTGCAGCGCGGCGACGTTGGCCGACTCCAGGCCGTTGACGATCCGGCCGAGCTCGGCCGCGGAGGGCCCCTCGGCGCACAGGCGGGCGAGCTCCTCGCCCACCGCGCGCTCGAGCGCGGCCAACGAGGCGCCCGGCGCCGCCGTGACGTCGATCTGGAACAGCGAGCCCAGCGCCATGCTCTGCTGCCAGGCGCCGACCTCCTGCGCGAGGCGGTCGGTGTAGACCAGGCGCTTGTAGAGGCGGCTGGTCTTCCCTTGGGTCAGCACGCCGGCGATCAGGTCCATCTCGGCGTCACCCGGGGCGTAGGACGCCGGGCTGTGCCAGACGAACGACAGCCGGGACAGCTCGATCTGCGGGTCCACGACGGTGGCCCGCCGCTCCGCCGGGAGCCGGACGGGGGGCACGATCCCCCGCGCCGGGTCCTCGCCGCGGGGCAGGGACCCGAACAGCCGTTCGATCAGCGGCTTCACCTCGGCCGGGTCGAAGTCGCCCGCCACCACGAGCGAGGCGTTGTTGGGCACGTAGAAGCGCGCGAAGAACCCCTTGACGTCCTCCACCGTGGCCGCCTCGATCTCCTCGTGGCTGCCGATCACGCCCAGGCGGTAGGGGTGGCCCCGGGGGAACATCTGCTCGTAGACCGCCAGCTCGGCCTTGCCGTACGGGGCGATCTCGTAGGACTGCCGCCGCTCGTTGCGTACGACCTCGCGCTGCAGGTCGAGCTTCTCCTGCGTCATGGCCGGGCCCAGCGCCTCGAGCCGGTCGGCGTCGAGCCAGAGGAGCGTGGGCAGCAGGCTGCTCGGGCCGGTGCAGAAGTAGTTCGTGCGATCGAAGGAGGTGGTCGCGTTGTTGCTGCCGCCCCCGCCCTCCATGATCCCGTCGAACTGGCCCGTGGGCACCCGCCGGGTGCCCATGAACATCAGGTGCTCGAACAGGTGGGCGAAGCCGGAGCGCCCGGGCGGCTCGTCCTTGGCGCCCACGTAGACCCACAGGTTCGTGGCCACGACGGGCAGCCGGCGGTCCACGTGCAGGATCACGCGCAGACCGTTGCCCAGGGTGTAGGTCTCGCAGGGGATGCGCAGGGCCTCCGGGGCCGCCGCCGCCGGCGCGCCGGCCGGCAGGATCGCCACCCAGGAGAGCAGGGCAAGGCATGCCAGGGGTCCGGGCCGCACGGGAGCCTCCACGGGGGACGGTCGCCCCTGGAACCGGGGGCGCGGGCAGCGGATTCTAGGGCCGGCCGGGGGCGCCCCCCGGCCTGGGAGCCGCCGACGTGCCCGACCGCCTCCGCCTCGCGCTGCGCACCCTGCTCGTCCTGCCCGCCCTGCTCCTCAGGCCCTCCGGCGTCGGGCTCCAGGCCCCCGAGGCGGGCGCGGAGGAGCCCGCACCGCCCCCCCGCCGCGCGCGGATCCGCCTGGCCGAGACGCCAGCGCTCTCGCCCGACGGGGGCCTGCTGGCCTTCGGCTGGCGCGGCGACCTCTGGCTCGCCCCCTCCACCGGTGGCGGGGCGCGACGGCTGACGGCCCACCCGGCGCTGGACCGCCGCCCGCGCTTCTCGCCCGACGGCACGCGCCTGGCCTTCACCAGCAACCGCAGCGGCGTGGACCAGGTGTACGTGCTCGCGCTGGGGGGCGGGGAGCCGGTGGCCGTGACGCGGCATGGCGAGGGGGCCCGCCTGGAGGACTGGTTCCCCGACGGCCAGCGGCTGCTCGTGCTCGGCCGACGCGACCACGAGCACGAGCATCCCGAGCGCTTCCTGAGCGTGCCCGCCAGCCCCGGCGGCAGCGAGACGCTGCTCTTCGACGCGCACGGCGCCGACGGCGCGCTCTCGCCCGACGGCCGCCGCCTGGCCTTCGTGCGCGGGGGGCAGCCCTGGACGCGCAAGGGCTACCGCGGCTCGGCCGCCGCGCGCGTCTGGGTCGCCGACCTCGAGAGCGGCGCCTTCACCCCGGTGACGCGGGGGACGCACGAGGAGCGCTGGCCGCTCTTCACGCCCGAGGGGTCGGGCCTGTGGCTGGTCAGCGAGGAGGACGGGACGAAGAACCTGGTCTCGGTGGATCTCGCCCACGGCAGCCGCGCCTGCCTGACCGCGCTCACGGACGACGGCGTCACCTTCCCGACCGCGTCGCGGGACGGCCGCGTCGTCGTCTTCCGGCGCTTGGGCGACCTGCTGCGCTTCGAGCCGGGCAGCGGACGCCCGCCCGAGGCCCTGGAGCTCTGGCCCGAGGGGGAGGGCGGAGGCGAGCCGCTGCGCCGCGAGGAGCTGACGCGCGCGACCCAGGCCGCCTTCAGCGGCGACGGCCGCGAGGTCGCCTTCGCGGCCGGGGGCGACCTGTGGGTCATGGACACCGAGCTGCGCGAACCCCGCCGCGTGACGGACACGCCGGAGGAGGAGCGCGACCCGGTCTTCACCCCCGACGGCTCGGCCCTGCTGTTCGTCAGCGACGCCGGCGGCCGCACCGACCTGTGGCGCGCCGACCGCAGCCAGCCCGAGCGCTGGTGGTGGCAGCAGAGCGCGTTCCGCCTCGCCCGCCTCACCGACGACGAGGCGGTGGAGGCCGCCCCCCAGGCCACGCCGGACGGCTCCACGCTGGTCTACGTGCGGCTGCCCGGCGACCTGTGGAAGCGGCCGCTGGCGGGGGGCGAGCCCGTGCGCCTGGTGGCCGGGTTCGACGCGCCCGAGGCCGTGCTGTCGCCCGACGGCCGCTGGGTCGCCTACGTGCAGCCCGACGCCGACTTCAACCACGACGTGTGGATCCTGCCGCTGGACCTCTCCCGCCCGCCGTTCAACGTCTCCCGGCATCCCGACAACGAGTCGGGCCCGGTCTGGTCCCCCGACGGACGGATGCTGGCCTTCACGGGTCGCCGCTGGCAGGAGCAGACCGACGTCTGCACCGTCTGGCTGCGGGAGTCCGACGACCGTCGCGACGCCCGGGACCGTCGTCTGGAGAAGGCCGTCGAGAAGATGAAGGGGCGCAAGGAGAAGCCGGCCCCGCCGGCCGCAGGGCGGGCTCCCCAGGCCCCCGGCACGCCCGAGCCGGGGCGCCCCGCCCCCTCCGGCGGGGAGCCGGCCGCCGAGGCCCCCTCCCCGGGCAGGCCGGGCCCGGAGGCGGGCGCCCCGGCGAAGACCGCGACGCCCGTCGAGGTGCGGATCGACTTCGAGGGGCTCGAGGAGCGCCTGCGGCGCATCGAGCTGCCGGACGTCACGGAGAGCGACCTCGTCTTCTCGCCCGACGGCAAGCGCCTGGCGTTCCGGGCCACCGTGAAGGGGCAGGCCGGGCTCCACGTGGTCGAGCCGCCCGACGAGCTCACCCCGAAGCTGCTGACCTCGGCGCTGCTCGGCGCCCCCCGCTGGCTGAAGGAGGGCGACGCGCTCGTGGGGCTCGTGGACGGCGTGCCCACGTCCGTGGCCGCGGCCGGGGGCAAGGTGACCCCCCTGCCGTTCCGCGCCCGGAGGCAGGTGGACGTGGCGGCGCTCCACGAAGCCGTGCTCGGCCGCGCCTGGGCCGTGATGCGCGACGCCTGGTACGACCCGGCCCTCAACGGCCGCTCCTGGCCGGCCGTGCGGGCGAAGTATGCGCCGCTGGCCCGCGACGCGCTCCTCCCGCACGAGCTGGACGGGGTCGTGGACGCCCTGCTCGGCGAGCTGAACGGCTCGCACCTGGGATTCGCGGTCCAGGCGCCCCCGCCCGCTGCGGGCGGCTGGCGCGAGACGACGCTGCACCTGGGCCTGAGGCTGGCGCCGCCCGGGGCCGGGCCGGGGCGGCTCGTGCGCGACGTGCTGCGGGGGGGGCCGGCGGCCGCGCCCGCCTCCCGGCTCGAGGCCGGGGAACGCCTGCTCGCGCTCGACGGCCAGGCGCTCGCGCCCGACGCCGACCTCGAGGCGCTGCTCACCGGCGAGCCGGACCGGGAGGTGGAGCTGAAGGTGGCAGGCCGGGACGGGACCGAGCGCGCGGTCGTGCTCCGGCCGGTGGCCTACGCCGCCGTGCGTGGGCTGCTCTACGACGAAGCCCTGCGCGGCGCCCGCGAGCGCGTCGAGCGGCTCTCCGCCGGGCGGCTGGGCTACCTGCACGTGCGCAGCATGAACTGGAGCTCGTTCCAGCGGTTCGAGGAGGATCTGTACCGCGTGGGCCACGGCAAGGAGGGCCTGGTCATCGACGTGCGCGGGAACGGCGGCGGCTTCACCGCCGACCACCTGCTCACCTGCCTGACCCAGCCGCGCCACGCCACCACGGTCCCCCGGGACGGTCCGCCGGGCTACCCGAACGACCGCCTCGTCTACGCCGCCTGGAGCCGGCCGATCACCGTGCTGATCGACTCCGGCTCGTTCAGCAACGCCGAGATCTTCGCCCACGCGGTGCGCACGCTCCGCCGTGGGCGCCTGGTGGGCACGACCACGGCGGGCGGGGTGATCAGCACGGGCGGGATGCAGGTGATGGGGCTGGGCTTCCTGCGGCTGCCCAGCCGGGGCTGGTTCCTCCCCGACGGCCGCGACCTCGAGCGCCTGGGCTGTCCCCCCGACGTCGAGGTGACCGAGCTGCCGGGCGACCACGCCCAGGGGCTGGACCGCGCCCTGGAGGCCGCCGTGCGCGTGCTGCTCGAGGACGTCGAGGCCGAGCGCGCCCGCCCCCGCGCGCCGCTGCGCTACGCCAGCGGCGGCGAAGCCGGCGTGCCGGCGCGCTGACCGCGCCCGCGCAGGGGCATCGGCCGCTCCGCGGCGCCGGGGCACGCGCGTGGTTCGATGGCGGCCGATGACCGGCGCCTCCCCCGAGCCTGCCCGCAGCGCCACGACCCCGGAGGCGGGCTGGGTCTCCTGCCCGCGCTGCAGCCGCCGGGCGCGTCGCGGACAGCCGTTCTGCGAGAGCTGCGGCGCCGCCCTCCTCCCGTCGGGCCCGGAGGCGCCCCCGACGGCGCGGCGGGCGGCGACCTGCCCGCAGTGCTCGGCGCGCGTGGAGGTGCCCGAGGGCCAGCGCACGACCACCTGCCCCTTCTGCGACACCCCCTACGTGGCCGAAGGCGAAGAGGCCCCCGATCGTCAGCCTCCCGAGTTCGTGCTGCCCTTCTCGGTGCCCGAACCCGAGGTGCGACGCCGGCTGGAGGCCTTCCTGGCCGCCGGCGGCTGGTTCACGCCGGGCGACCTGCGGCGGGCGGCGCGCGTCCACGAGGTCCGCGGGGTCTACCTGCCCTGCTGGGCGTCGAGCACGTTGAGCCGGAGCACGTGGAGCGCGCGGATCGGCGAGTGGTGGTGGGAGACGCGCACGGAGACCGTCACCACGTGGGAGAACGGCCGGCCCGTGACCCGCACGCGCACGCACCGGGTCCGGCACACCGAATGGGTCCCGCTCGAGGGCGAGTTCGGCCAGGATCACGTCCAGCACCTGGTCTCGGGCAGCCGGGGGCTGCCCCAGGCGATCCTGGACGCCCTCGGCCCCTTCCCCCTGGCCGAGATGCTGCGCTACCAGCCGCACTACCTCTCGGGTTGGGCCGCCGAGGAGTACGCGGTCCCGAGGGAGGAGGCCGCAGCGGCGAGCACGGCCGTCTTCGAGGCCCGCGAGCTCGAGGCGATCGGGGCCTTCCTCCCCGGGGACGAGCACGCCGACCTGCGCGTCCAGACGTCCTTCTCGGGCACGACCACGGACCTGGTCTACCTGCCCGTGTGGCTCTCCGCCTTCCGCTACCGGGGCCGCCTGTGGCGCTACGCGCTCAACGGCGCCACCGGGCGCGCGTTCGCCGAGCGTCCCCGCAGCCTGCCGCGCCTCCTGCTCGCGGTGCTGCTGGGGCTTGCCGTGCTCGCGGGGACGGTGCTCCTGGTGCGCGCCGCCGGCGCCCGGGCCCGCGCGTCGCAGGCCCCCGCGGCGGAGCGGCGCCCGTGAGCGCGCTCCACCGCTGCACGGCCTGCGGCAACGTCGTGGACGACGAGGAGCTGTGCTGCGCCGCGTGCGGCCGGGAGGTGGAGCGGCCCGGGGGCCGCGCGGGCCCGGCGCTCGAGCAGGGCCTGGCCGGGTTCGACTGCCGGGGCTGCGGCGCGTCGCTGACCTACGACGCCGGCGCCCGCGCCCTGCGCTGCGCCTTCTGCGGGGGGACGACCCTCGAGCGCCAGCCCGGCAGCACGGGCCGCGTCCGGCCCAGCCACCTGCTGCCGTTCCGCCTCGGCCGGGACGACGCGGTCACGGCCTTCCGGCGCTGGCTCGCGCGGGGGTTCTGGCGTCCCCGCAGGCTGGCCGGCGAGGCCCGCCTGGAGACCCTGCAGGCCGTCTACCTGCCCTGCTGGCGCTTCGAGGGTCACGCGTTGACCTGCTGGACGGCCGACTCCTCCGAGGTGCCCTTCGGCGCGCGGGCGGCTTGGCGTCCCGTCGCCGGCCGGGACGACCGCGGCTTCGCCGACGTGCTCGTCCTGGCCAGCGGATCGCTCGACGCGCGCGAGGGCGAGCGGCTGGCGCCCTTCCTCCTCGAGGAGGCCCGTCCCTACGCGGACGGGCTCGCGGGCGACGTGCCGGTGGAGGACGTGGGCCTGTCGCGCCGGGGCGCGCGCCCGGAGCTCCTGGCGCGCGTGAGCGCCCTCGAGGCCGCCGCCGTGCCCGGGCGCGTCCCGGGACGCGCCCGGCACGTGCACGTCAACGTACGGCTGCGCGACACCGGCGGCTCGCTCGTGCTGCTGCCGGTGTGGATCAACGCCTACACCTGGCGGGGGCGTCGCTGGCGCTTCTGCGTCAACGGCCAGACCGGCCGCGTCGTGGGCCGGGCCCCCGTCAGCCGGACGAAGGTCGCTCTGGCGCTGCTGCTCGCGCTGGCCGCGGCCGCGGGCCTCGTGCTCCTGCTGGCGGCCTGATCGGGCCCGTGCGCGGCCGCCGTCGCCGGGCACCCGCCGCTCAGGCGTCGGGCTCCGGCCGCGCCTCGACCTCGGGCGGCGGCGCCTTGCCCGGCTCCCCGGCCAGGGTGCCGAAGAACGAGGGCATCTTCACGCCCCCGATGTCGCGCATCATCTGCAGCATGGGCGGCAGCGAGCCCGCCAGGCTCTGCAGGAAGGAGGCCGTGGCGCTCTTGCCGGGCTCGCCGCCCCCCCCCGCCCCGTCCCAGACGACGATCTTGTCGAACTTGATGTTGGCGATCGCCTGGGCGGCGTTGGCGCTGAGCTTCTCCAGCTGCTCGAGCATCAGCATCTGGAAGGCCGCCTCGGCGCTGCCGCAGGCGCGCACGATCTCGCCCAGGCCCTGGCCCTTCTTGGCCAGGATCTCGTAGTCGCCCCGCGCCTGCGCCTCCAGCCGCGCGAAGATCGCCTTGGCCTCGCCCTCGGCCTCGATCCTGCGCTTCTCGGCCTCCGCCTCGGCATCCACCGTCACGCGCGCCTTCTGCGCCCGGGCCGGCGCCACCAGCGCGGCGGTCTGCTCGGCCTCCACCTTCGTGGCCTCGGCCCGCGCCGCGATCGCCTGCGCCTCGTACTGGGCCCGGAGCACCTCGGCCTCGGCCAGGCGCTTGCGCGTCTCGCCGCGCTGGAAGGCCTCGGCGCGCTCGACCTGCAGCTCGGCTTCCGCCCGCGCGATGATCGCCTTGGCCTCGTTCTCGCCCTTGACGGCCTGCGCGTCGGCGTCGGCCACCTTGACGCGCTTCTCGCGCGCCGCGTCGGCGATCTGCGCGTCGCGCTCGAAGGCGGCCCGCTCCTGGCCCACCTTCGAGTCGCGCTCCAGGCCCGCCACCTGCACGAGCTGCTCGCGTTCGGCCTGCTTCGTGCCGATCTCGCGCTCCTTGGCCGCCTCGGCCACGCTCACGTCGCGCTCCCGGTTGGCCCGCGCGACGCCCACCTGGCCCTTCTTGACCTGCTCGGCCACGTCGATCTCGGCCTGCTGGACGGCCGTGGCCGCCGCCTTGCGCCCGATGGCCTCGATGTAGCCCGACTCGTCGGTGATGTCGGTGATGTTCACGTTGATGAGCACGAGGCCCACCTTGCGCAGCTCGGGCTCCATCTGCTTCTGGATCGCCATCAGGAAGGCGTCCCGGTCGCGGTTGATCTCGTCGATGCGCATCGACGCGATCACCTGGCGCAGCTGGCCGAAGATGATGTCGCGGGCCTGG
>CAZPOZ010000055.1:0-10299 GCA_964588235.1 uncultured Planctomycetales bacterium | reverse complement strand
ACGCTGTTCCTCGACGAGATCGGCGAGATCCCGCCGGCCGTCCAGGCGCGGCTGCTGCGGGTGCTGGAGACCCGCTGCGTCGTGCGCGTGGGCGGCACCGGGGAGCAGCGGCTCGACTTCCGCCTCGTCGCGGCCACGAACCGCGACCTGGCCGCCGAGGTCGCGGCGGGGCGGTTCCGGGACGACCTGCGCTACCGGCTCGAGGTGCTCCGCATCCACCTGGCCCCGCTGCGCGAGCGGCGCGAGGACGTGCTGCCGCTGGCCCACCACTTCGTGGCGGAGGCCGCGCGCGCCAACGACCTCAGGCCGCTGCCCTTCGACGACGAGGCCCGCGAGCGCCTGCTGGCCTACGCCTGGCCCGGCAACGTGCGGCAGCTGCGCAACGCGATCGAGGCCGCGCTGATCCTGGCGGCCGACCGGCCCATCGGCGTGGCCGACCTGAGGCTGGCGGAGCCGGGCTCGCCCGGGACCGGGCTCCCCGGCCGGGACCTGCCCGCCGCGCTCGCCGCCTTCGAGCGCGCCTACCTGATCCGCGCGCTCAGCGAGCTGCGCGGTTCGGTGCCGGAGGCCGCGCTGCGCCTGGGCCTTCCGGAGCGGACGCTGCGCTACAAGCTCTCCAAGCACGGGCTGGACCCGGCTCGCTACCGCGGCAACCTTTGACCGAAGCGTCGGCAGGAACTTGCCGGAGCTCGCCCGTCGGGGCCCGCCGCGGCCCGCCGAAGGCCTGCCTGCGGCCTGCCGGGGGCGGCACGCGCATTGCTCGGTACGGCCGATGGAGGTTCGCATGACCAGCGCCGCGAGCAGGCTCGCAACCGCTTCCGCCCCTGGGCGCCAGGTCCGCCGGGCCCTGCTGGCCTTCCTCGTCGCCATCGCGGTCGGGGTCGGGTTCGGCACCTGGCTGGCCGCCCAGGCGCACGCCGGCCCCAAGGGCTCCGGCGCGGGCGGCGGCGGGGGCCTGGGACCCCTGCCGGTCCCGCCGCCGCTGCCCTTCCCCCTCCCGGGGAAGGACCTGGGCGATTGGAAGCTGCCCACGCCGGCCGACTGGAAGACGCCGCCGTCCGGTGCGGACCGCGGCTCCGGGGCGGGGGACGTGCCCGGTGAGGTCGCTGACGGCGTCGGACGCCTGCTCGACGACCTGCTCGGGGGGCTGCTCGACGACCTGCTGAAGTCCCTGCGCAAGGACGGCCCCCCCCTGCCGCCGCCGCCCCCGCCGCCCCCGGGCATGGAGGAGCCGCCGCCGCCGCCCCCTCCGGGCGGAGACGAGCTGCCCCCGCCGCCCGGCGGCGAGGGAGGGCTGCCCCCTCCGTGGTGCGATCCCGACGCGCCGCTCCCGCCCCCGGGCGAAGGCTCGCTTCCGCCCCTCCCGCCGGGGTGGGACCTCGAGGACCTCTGCCCGCTCCCGCCTCCCCCGGATCCCGGGGCCGAGCCGCCGCCCCCGCCGCCCCCGCCCGAGCCCGGGGAGCCGCCGCCGCCGCCCCCGCCGGGCTGGGACGACTGTGAGCTGCCGCCGCTGCCGCCGATCGACCTGTGGCCGTTCCCGCCTCCGCCCGGGGGCCCGCCGGGCGGCCCTCCGGGGGGCGTCCCGCCGCCCCCGCCTCCGCCGGGAGGCGACCCGGGCGAGCCGCCGCCCCCTCCGCCCCCCCCGGGCGGTGAGCCGCTCCCGCCGCCGCCTCCCGGCTTCGACCCCAAGCAGCTTCCGCCGCTGCCCCCGCCCCCGGAGATCGACCTGCCCGACTGTGACACGCCGCCCAGCTGGGACGACTGGCAGAAGTGGCTCCAGGAGCTCGACCGGGCGCTCGCCGAGGCGCTCAAGAAGCTCGGCGCCGACCCCCAGCCGAGGTAGACCCCTCGCACGCATGCCCGCGCTGCCGAGCACCGCCGTCAGGCGCCGCGCTCCCCGGGTTGGGCCCGGGCCGGGGCCCGCGTTCCCCGGCGTCGTCCTCGCCGTGCTCGTCGCCCTCCACGTCCTCGGTGGGGGGGCGCGCGGCCTGGGCCCCGTCCTCGGTCCGTCGCCGGCCGCGGCCGACGAGCCCTCGAGCCCGGGAGGGGGGCGGCCCGATCCGCGCAGCCTCCTGACCGACCTGCGTGTCGGGGTCGCCTTCCAGGACCAGCTGCGCCGCTCCCTCTCGGCCGACGGCGTGGTGCGGGTCTTCGAGCAGCTCCAGCGCGGCGCCCCCGACAACGCGATCCTCTCCTTCCTGCTGGCGCGGGCGCGCGGCACGAAGCCGGCGCTCGAGGAGATGCGCCGCGCGCTGGAGCGGCGCCTGGGCCTGCCGGCCACCGAGCGCAGCCAGGTCTCGGTGGGCTGGTTCGTGCTCGCCCGCCTGGAGGCCGAGCAGGGCCTGCTCGACGCGGCCCTCACCTCGGCCGGCTACGCCCTGCGGCTCGAGCCCCGCGAGCCCGTCTACGCGCTGCTCGGCTGGATTCACGAGCGTCGGGGCGATCGCGCCGCGGCGATCGCCGCCTACGGCGCGGGCCTCGCGCTGGACGCGCGCGCCGTCTCCTCGCGCGTGGCGCTCGCCGACCTGCTGCTGCGCTCCGGCCAGGTCGGCCAGGCCCTGCCGCTGGCTCGCGGCACGCTGGTGCTGGCGCCGCGCTCGGCGCTCGCGCAGCTGTACTGGGGCACCGCGCTCTCGATGGCCGGCAACGCCGAGGACGGCCGGCGCGCCTACCAGCGCGCGCTGCGGCTGGCCGACGGCGACCCGGACGCCGTGACCACGATCGCGGCGGCGCTCCGGCGCATGGACGGGCAGGCGCTGGCCTACGACGCGCTCGCGCGGGCCGCCGCGGCCCACCCCGGGCACCGCGGCGTGCTGCTGCAGCTGGCCGGCCTGGAGATCGAGACCGGGCGCGGCGCCGAGGCCGGCGCGCGTCTGGACCGGGCCCTCAAGTCGGCGCCGGACGACGCGCCGCTGTGGTACCTGCGCGGGCTGGCGCACGACGCCCTGCGGGCGCCCCGCGAGTCGGCCGGCGCCTACGCCCGCGCCGCGCGGCTCGATCCGGCCCGGCTCGAGTACCGGCTGGCCCACGGCGCGGCGCTCCAGCGCGCCGGCGACGGACGCCAGGCCCTGCTGGTCTACCGCGCCGCCGCGCAGCGCTTCCCCGACGAGCCCCGCGCGCGCGACTACCACGCCCGCATCCTGCTCGAGCAGAACCAGGCCACGGAGGCGGCCGAGGAGTTCGAGGTCGTGGCCCGCCTCCGGCCCGACGACCCCGACCCCTGCTACGTCGTCGCCGTGGTACGCGGCGCGCGCCTGGGCCAGCAGGGGGAGGCCCGCGCCTGGCTCGAGCGCTACGTCGCGCTGGGCGGCAAGGAGCCCGCCGCGCTGCGCTGGCTCGAGGATCTCCGTCGCGCCCTGGGACGCTGACCCGCCCGCGCGGGCCCCGTCGCGCCGCTCCCCACGTTCCGAAGGAGGTTCCCTTGCCGCCCCCCTTCCGCCGCCGCACGACCCCGTGGAGCCCGGCCGTGGCCCTGGTCGGGGCCCTGCTCGTGGCCCCGGTCGGGGCCCTCGTCGCGGCCCCGCCGGACGGCGCCGCCCCCGCGGCGGCGGACCCGCACGTGGTGTTCGACGCCGCGCGGGCCGACGCGGCCCTCCCCAGCGGGCAGGGCGCCACGGTCGCCCGCGCCCAGGTCGAGGGGCGCGCCTGCGCCCAGGTGGACGTGGCCGGGGGCAGCGCCTGGGCGCGCATCTACTTCCGCGGCGTGCCGGCCGATCTGCGCCCCTTCGCGGCCCTGGAGCTCGACCTGCGCGGGGCGGCCACCGGAGCCCTCCAGGAGCTGCAGCTGCAGATCGCCGACGCCCAGGACCGCAACGCCCTGGTCAGGCTGGCCGCGCCCAAGGCGTCGTGGGAGACGCGCCGGGTGCGGCTGGCCGACCTGGCTGCGCCGCCCGGCTTCGACCCCACCACGGTCAAGCTGCTGCTGCTGAACTGGTACAAGCCGCTGGCGGCCTCGATCCAGGTCGCGCGCGTGGCCTTCGTCCCCGGCGAGGGGGGCTGGCGGCTGGGCGCGGAGGAGCTCACCTCCAAGGTCTTCGGCGAGCGCCGCGCGCGGGAGGCGCGGCTCCTCTCCACGGAGCACTTCGACGTCTGGTCCGACGCGCCGGCGCGCGCCGTGAAGACGCTGGGCGAGGAGCTCGAGAAGGAGGCTGCCGCGGCCGCAGGGCTCTTCGGGGTGGGGCCCGAGAGCCTGTCCGGCTTCCGCCTCCCGGTCTACGCCTTCAAGTCCCCCGGTGACTACCGCGACTACTGCCAGCGCGTCCTGGGCTGGAACGAGGAGCAGGCCCGACGCCGTCCGGCCGTGGGGACGGCCGGGGAGATCGTGCTCGCCCTGCAGGGCGGGTTCATGCCCGACCGGGCGCAGCGCGTGGGGCGCGCCGTCTTCGCGCACGTCTTCGGCCCCGGCGGCGGCGCCTGGCTGCAGGAGGGGGCCGGCGAGCTGGTCGTGCGCAGCCTGGAGGGCAAGCAGCCGGTCAAGGAGCTGGCCTCCCGGATCAAGGGCGGCGACCTCTGGCCGCTCCCGAGCCTGATCGGCGCCGACTCGCTGGTCGGCACGGGCACGAACACCGCGGCCACCTACGACTACCGCCCCGTGCTGCTGCACGCGGCCACCGTGGTGGAGTTCCTGCTCCGACGGCCGCCGGCGGAGCCGCCGCCGGGGTCCGCCCCGGGGCCCGAGCAGGCCGGGCGGAGCCCGGGGGAGCGCGTGCAGGCGCGGCTCAAGGCCCTGGCGGCCCTGCGCAGCCGGGGGGAGGCGCGGCTGGCCGACGTGGCCCGGGTGCTGGGCCAGCCCCTGGCCGAGCTCGAGGCCGCCTGGCGCGCCTGGGCGCTGGCGCGGTAGCGGGCTCGGCCCCCCCCCGAACCCCCGCCCTCCCGGTGGTGTCCAATGGGGGACCGGAGGACGCCATGCACCGACTCTGCACCCGCCTCGCCCTGCTCCTGGCCGCGCTGCCGCTCGCCGCGGCCCTGATGCCCCGAGCCCATGCGAACGGCATCCTGATCACGGAGACCGTCGGGCCCGTGCCGCCCGACATGCCCCGGGTGCGCCCCCCGCAGCCGCCCACCCCCGTCCCTCCCGCGCGCACGGGGCCGGTACGGCTCACCTCGCACCGCGTCTCGGCCCAGGTGGTGGACCAGACGGCCGAGGTCACGGTGGAGCAGACCTTCCACAGCGACGCCGACCGGCAGCTGGAGGGCACCTACCTCTTCCCCCTGCCGGAGGGCGCCTCCGTGGGCAAGTTCGCCATGACGATGGGCGGGAGGATGGTCGAGGGCGCGGTGCTCGAGGCCAAGGAGGCCCGCCGCGTCTACGAGAGCATCGTCTCGCGCCGACGCGACCCCGGGCTGCTCGAGTACATGGGCCGCGGCCTGTTCCAGGCGCGGGTGTTCCCCATCGAGCCGCGGGCCGACCTGACGATCCGCCTCGTGTTCCAGCTCGTGCTGCGCGAGGACGCCGGCACGGTGGAGTTCCGCTACCCCCTGGCCTCCGAGCGCCTCAACGGCCAGCCCGTCCAGGAGGTGGTCGTGGACGTGAAGGTCGAGAGCAGCGTCGACCTCAAGACCGTGTGGAGCCCGTCGCACGAGGTCGCCGTCAGCCGCGAGGGCGAGCGCAAGGCGCGGGTGTCCTTCGAGCGCAGCGGCCGGCGCCAGGACAAGGACTTCCTGCTCTACCTCGGCCGCAGCCCCGAGGCCGTGGGCTTCTCGCTGGCCAGCAGCCGGCAGGCGGGCGAGGACGGCACCTTCATGGCCGTGTTCGCCCCGCGCCAGCAGGTCGCGGCCGAGCTCGTGGCCCCGAAGGACGTCGTCTACGTGCTGGACACCAGCGGCAGCATGGCGGGCGAGAAGCTCGAGCAGGCGCGCCGCGCCCTCAAGCTGGGCGTGAACCTGCTGCGCGCCGGCGACCGCTTCAACGTGATCGGCTTCTCGACGGCGGTGAACCCGTTCCGCGAGGCCCTGGTCGAGGCCGACGCCGCCACGAAGACCGCGGCCTCCGCCTGGATCGACGGGCTCCAGGCCGTGGGCGGCACGAACATCGAGGGCGCGCTGGAGGCCGCGCTGAGGAACCCGGCCGACGGGCGGCTGCGCATCGTGGTGTTCATCACCGACGGCCTGCCCACGATCGGCGAGCGCACGACCGAGGGGCTGCTCAAGCGCGCGGCCCAGTGGAACGCCGCCCGGGCGCGCGTGTTCACCTTCGGCGTCGGCGCCGACCTGGACGTGGCCATGCTCGACCGTCTGGCCGAGGGCACCAACGGGGCCCGCGACTACGTCTCGCCCGGCGAGGACCTGGAGCTGGTCACCGGCCGCTTCTTCACGAAGGTGGACCGGCCCGTGCTGACCGACGTGACGGTCGAGCTGGGCGCCGGCGTCTCCGAGGTCTACCCGCAGCGCATCCCCGACGTGTTCGCCGGCAGCCAGGTCGTGCTGCTGGGCCGCTACCGCGAGTCGGGTGAGCGCACCCTGCTGCTGCGCGGCAAGATGGGCGGCAAGGAGGTCGTCTTCGAGCACCGCGGCACCTTCGCCGCCACGGCGGGCGCGCCCTGGCTGACGCGGCTGTGGGCGCACCGCAAGGTGGCCTTCCTGCTCGACGACATCCGCCTGCACGGCGAGACGCGCGAGGCGGTGGACGAGGTCGTGCGCCTGGCCACGCGCTACGCGATCGTGACGCCCTACACCGCCGGCCTGGTGGTGGAGGACGGCGAGCTCGAGGGCCGCGGGCCGGGCCCCCGCCCGCAGGCCGCGGAGCGGCTGCGCGACCGCCTGGCGCTGCCCCGGACCCCGGCCGACGGCCGCGGCGCGCTGCCGGGCCTGGTCGCCCCCCCGGGGAGCGGCGCCGCCCCGGAGCCCGCCCCGGCGCCCACGGCGGCCTCCGGCGGCCTCAAGAAGGCCAAGGAGAGCCTCGCCGACGACGAGGAGCAGACCGACGCCGACTCCGCCACCGCCCGCGCCCGCGAGCGCGTGCAGGCCGTGGGGGCCCGCTCCTTCGTGCTCAAGGGCGACGGGCGCTGGGTGGACACGGCCTACGACGGCCGCCAGCCCACCGTGAAGGTCGAGGCCTTCTCCGAGGCCTGGATGGCCCTGCTCGGGAAGGGCGACGACGTGGCGCAGGTGCTCGCCCTGGGCGAGAAGCTGGTCTTCGTGCTCGCCGGCACGGCCTACGAGGTCGTGCCGGCGGCGGCCCGCTGACGCGGCCTCCCGCGCGCCGGCGGCTCAGTCGCCGGCGCGCCGGAGCCGGGGCGTGAGCAGCACCAGGGTGCGCGACCGGCCCGGGCCGTCGGTCGCCGCGCCGACGACCGCCGTGCGCCCGAAGGGCACGTCCAGGTCGGTCCGCAGCGAGAACACCGACGTGGCCGGCGCCTGCACGGGGCCCACGCAGGTGGTCACCACGCGCAGCGGCTCCTCCGCGACGCAGCGGCCGAAGCGCACCGAGAGGACCGCGCTGTCGCCCGTGCTGCTGGGCGCCGGGGCCACGTCCAGCGTGATCCCCGTCTGCAGCCGCTGCAGCACCGGGTTGGCGATCACGGAGTCCTCCGCGATCTCCACGTCGTAGTCCGCCAGGTAGGTCCGCTCGCGGCCGACGCTCACCGTGTTGCGGGCGCCGTGCATCGAGGTCACGCGCGCGCGCTCGAGCGTGCGGGCCCGGCCCTGGGCCCGCGCCGCCTCGAGCCCCGCGGCCGCGGCGTCGTCGAGCAGCACGCCGACGACCGCCACGTCGGCGTCCACCGCGAGCACCTCGGCCTCCACCTCCACCGTCCAGAGCAGCTCGCGCGCGAGCACGCCCATCAGCGCGCCCACCGAGTCGAGCACGGGCTCGGGGGCGCGGGCGATCAGCGCGCCGGAGCGCACCTCCAGGCTCGAGCCCTCCCGGTTCCACGACTCGGGGGCCACGGCCTGCCGCACCAGCTCGAGCAGCACCTCCGAGGGGATCGCCGGCGTCGGCTCGGGCAGCTCGGGGGCCTCGGGGGGCGTGTAGTTGCTGGGCACCAGCGTGGGCAGGCGGCCCCGCAGGCTGCGCACCGGGAGGGTGAGCGCGTCGATCCCGTAGGTCCGGCGGCCGAAGCGGCCCAGGCCGGCCGCCTCCAGCGCCGGCAGGGTGACCCCGCGCGAGGCGGGGCCCGAGGCGCGGGGCAGGACCCGCGCGCGCGCCAGGAGCGCCCAGCCGGTCTCGGGGGCGGCCGAGGTCCCGCCGTCGAGCAGGGTCCAGACCCCCGTGGGCACCTCGGTCACGACGCGCACGGAGGTGGTCGCCAGCCGCGGCGCCTCCACCTCCCGCTCCTCGCCCGTGCCCTCCTTCCCGGCCGGCGTGGGGGCCAGGCCGAGCAGCTCGGCCAGCCGCGCCTCCAGGCCCAGCAGCACGCGCGCGCCGGCCGCGTCGGGCAGGGCGCGCACGTCCACCACCAGCCCGACGTTGGCCACCATCACGATCGGGTCGCTGATGCGGGCCTTCTGGGCCACCTCCACGTCGAAGTCGGCCACGTAGGCGAGCTGGCCGCCCGCGTGCGCCGAGACGCGCTGCCCCGGCAGCAGGCACAGCGTCAGGCCCGGCCCGCGCTCCTTCGCCGTGGCCCAGGCCTCCAGCGTCTGCGGCGTGGGCCGGGCGGCGCCGCCCGAGACGGGCAGGCGCACGGCCTGCACGTCCACGACGATCGTGCGCAGCCAGCGGTCCTCGTGGCGCTTGAGGGCCTCGCCCACGCCGGCCTGCGCGCCGGCGTCGTTGCGCACGAGCAGCGTGCCGGGGGTGAGCGCGCGCAGGTCGGCGCCGCTCACGCTGGTCCACGACGCCGGATCGACCTCGCTGCGCAGCAGCTCGATCAGCTCGTCCACCGAGCCCACGCAGCGCTGCGGCTCCTCGCTCTCCCCGCCGAACAGGGGCCGGGACTCGTCGTTGACCTCGTCGGGGCTGACCAGGCCGACGCGCTCGCCCAGGAAGTCGCTGCGCCCGGCGAGCAGCGCGTGCGCGTGGAAGAGCCGCAGCGAGCCGCCCTCGTCGGCGGGGCGCTCGTCGGCGCGGGAGAGGGCGCCGGGGCCGGGCAGCAGCAGGCACAGGAGGGCGGCGAGCAGGGGCAGGCGCGGCATGGGGGCTCCAGGGAGGGCTCCCCTTGGATCGTCCCCCGGGGGGCCCGGTCCAACGCAGGCCGTCCGGGGCGTGCCCGGGCGCGCAGGCGCCGACCTGCGCAGCGGAGCCCCCGAGGCGTAGGCTGGCGGCGTGGCCCGCGCCCCGACCCGGTGGCTGCCCTCCGCCCTCCTGGCGGCCCTCCTCGGGGGGCTGGCGCGCGGGCTGCCCCCGGCCGCGGCCGAGGGCTTCGCGAGCCCCGAGGCGGCCGCGGCCACGCTGCTGCGCTCGGCCGACCCCGTGGAGCGCGCCCGCGCGGCGGCCTGGCTCGGGACGGCCGACTCGCCCCGGGGGCGGCGGACGGCCCTGCCGGCGCTGTGGGCGCGCCTGGCCGACCCCGTGGCCGACGTGCGTCGCGCCGTGGCGGCCGCGCTGGCGGCCCTGCCGGAGGCCGCCTCGCGCGCGCCGCTCGAGCGCGCCCTCGGGGCGGAGCGCGACCGCGCGGTGCTCCCGCCCCTGCTGCTGGCCCTGGGCGGCCTGAGGGATCCCGCCGTCGAGCCCCAGCTCACGGCCTGGCTCGGCGACCCCGCGCCCGCCGTGCGGGCCGCCGCGCTCACCGCGCTCGCCGAGGCGGGCGGGCCCGGCGCCGGCGCCCGGCTGCTCGCGGCGCTCCACGCCCCCGGCGGCGAGGACCCTGCCTGGCAGGTGCGGGGCGCGGCCCTGCTGGGCCTCTCGCGTGTGGGCCGGGCCGGCGACGACCAGGCGGCGCTGGCGGCGCTGCGCGAGGGCGGGGGCTGGGGGCACTGGTTCGCGCGCAGCGCCCTGGCCCAGGCCCTGCCGCGGCTGGCCGCGGCTCCGCTCCCGCTGCTCGAGCGCCTGACGGACGACGAGGACCCGCGCGTGGCCCTGACGGCAGCCGTGTCGCTGGTGGGGACGGCGGGCGCCGAGCGCCTGCCCGCGCTCCTGAGCCACCCGCGGCCGGGCGTGCGCGCCGCCGCGGCGGGAGCCGCGGCCCGCCTGCGCCTCCCGCAGGCCCTGCCCCGCCTGCTCGCCCTGCTGCGCGCCGACCCGGAGATCGCCGAGCGCTGGGCGGCGGCGCTGGCGGCGCTGAGCCTGGGCGCGCCCGAGGGCGAGGGCGCCGTGCTGGCGGCCCTGTCCAGCGACGAGCCCGCGGTCTGGGCGGAGGCCGTGGCGGCGCTCGCCGCGCGGGCCGGCGAGCAACACGGGCGCGACGCCGCCGCCTGGCG
>CAZPOZ010000054.1:0-10499 GCA_964588235.1 uncultured Planctomycetales bacterium | reverse complement strand
GGCCGGCCGGCAGCCTCCGTGGTCGGGTTGGCGTGGAACTACCGCGCGCTCCAGGCGGCCAGCCTGGGCTGGAGGGACGCCTTCCGCGCGCAGGACGAGGCCGCGCTCGAGCGCGTGGCCGCCCGGCGCGACGTCGATCCCGTGGTGCTGGTGGGCAGCCTGCTCGGCTCGCACCTGAGCGGCAGCCTGGCCGACCCGCCCGAGCCCAAGGACTTCCTGGCGGCGGCACGCCTGCTCGCCCAGCGCCTGGGCGGGCGGCCTGCGGCGCGCGCGCTCCCGGGCATCGTGGCCGCGTGGGCCGCCTTCGGCCGGGCCGAGCTCGAGCGCGAGGCGCGCGTCAAGCGCGCCCTCTCCGAGGTGCACGACGCCCTCTCCGCCGGGCGCGAGCCGCTGGCGCTCATCGAGGCCGCGCTCCCCGACGCGGCCCGCTCGCCCACCTCCTACCGCGCCGGCTTCCTCGAGGTCGAGCACGTCTCGGCGCTCCGCCGGGCGGGGCGCAATGCCGACGCGCTCGCCGCCGCCCAGCGCGTGATCGCCCATGGCCGCAGCCTGCCGTGGCCCTACCTCGAGAGCCGGGGCCACCTGCTCGCCGCGGCCGACGCGCGCGTGCTGGGCGACCTCGACGCGGTCGTCTCCCACCTGGAGGCCGCGCGCACGCTCCACGAGGTCCTGGGCGAACCGGAAGCCGTGCTGCTCATCGAGGGCAAGCGGGCCCTGGCGTTGCGGGAGGCGGCGCGCACGAGCGAGGCGCTGGCGGGCATGGACCGCGTCCGCGAGCAGGCGGGCCGGGCCGGCCGCGCCTCGCTGGCCGCCTCGGCCGCGATCTCCTACGCGGGCATCCTGGCCGAGGCCGGCCGGGTGCCCGAGGCCCTCGCACGCGGCCGCGAGGTGGCGGCGGAGAGGCTGGCGGCCGGCGACCTGGTGGAGGCGGCCCGCGCCCACGCCCTCCTGGGCCAGATCCACTCGGGGCGGGATCGCCACGGCGAGGCCCTGGCCGCGTACGAGAAGGCCCTGGAGCTGGCCGAGGCGGCCCCGGCGCCGGGGCTGGCCGCCGCGGCCTACAACGGGCTGGGGATCGTGTGGCGCAAGCTCCGGCAGCCCGAGCGGGCGGCCGAGGCCTACGCGCGCGCGGTGGCCGCGGCCGAGGCGGCCGAGGAGCCGCACACGCGCGCGGCGGCCCTGGGCAACCTGGGCCTGGTGGAAGCCGCCCTGGCCAGGCCCGGCGCGCGGGAGACGATCCGCCGCGCGCTGGAGGCCAAGCGCAGGCTGGGCGACCGCCTGGGCGCCCTCGAGACGGTGATGGCCCTGGGCTCGGTGCTCGCGGACAGCCCGGCCACGCGTCCCGAGGGGCGCCGACAGCTCGAGGAGGCCGCTGCCGTGCTGCGCCGCTCGCGCTGGCCCGACCGCCTGGCCGCCTGCCTCCTCAGCCTGGCGCGCGTGGCCCTCGTGGAAGGCGACCTCGACCTCACGCGCCGGCTGGCCGAGGAGGCGCTGGCCGTCGAGGAGCCGACCGGGAGCGCCCCCCGGCAGGCAGCGTTGGCCGCCGAGCTCCTGGCCCACGTGCACCTGGCGCAGGGCCGTCCCCGGGAGGCGCTCGCCCGGGCCCGCGAGGCCCAACGCCAGCGCCGGGGGATGCTCGCCGGGCTGGGCGACGCGGAGGCCGCCTCCTTCGTGGAGACCTCGCGAGCCGCCTGCGACCTGGGCCTGTCGGCCGCGCTGACGCTCGCGGCCGGCGGCGCGCCGGAGGAGGCCGCGCGCGAGGCCTTCGACGTGCTGGAGGCCGGACGCGCCGCCCTGCTCACGGCCGGCGTGGTGCACGGGCCCGCGCTGCTGGCAGCGAGCGTGCCCGAGGGCCTGCTCAGCGCCGAGGCCGCCGAGCGGGCGCGGGTGGAGGCCGCCCGGGGGGCGCTCCGGGCCGCGGCGACCGAGCCCTCCCCCGCGCCCGGGGCCGTGGAGGCTGCGCGGGCCGCCCTCGCCGCTCAGGCCGAGCGGCACGCGGCGGCCGTGGCGCGCCTGCAGCGGGCCGCGCAGCGCGCGGCCGGCGTCGTCTGGCCGGAGCCCGTGACGGCAGCCGAGCTGTGCCCGGCCCTGGACCGCCACACGGCCTTCGTGCTCTACCACCTGGGGCCCGACCGGGCAGCCGCCCTGGTGGCGACCTGCGACGGCGTGGTCCTGGTGGACCTGGGACCCGCGGCGGGCCTGGCCGAGGACGTCGAGGGGCTGGCCCGGCTCCTGGCCACGCCCGGGAGCCCCGAGGCGGGCCTGGCGGCGGCGGCCTACGAGCGCCTCGTGCGCCCGCTGGAGGCGGCGCTGGGGCAGCGCACGCGCCTGCTCATCTCCCCCGATGGGCCGCTGGCCTTCCTGCCCTTCGAGCCGCTCCTCCGCGTGGACGGAGAGCGCCGCCAGCGGCTCATCGAGCGCTGCGAGGTGGCCTACGAGCCGTCCGCGACCTCCTACCTCGCGCTCCGGCGGGAAGGGCTGCGGCGCACCGGACGCGGCCTGCTCGCCCTGGGCGACCCCGCGCCCGGAGCGGGCGCGCTCGCCCTGCCGCCGCTGCCGGGCGCCGCCGAGGAGGTGCGCGCGGCCGCCGCGCTCTACGCGGGGCAGCCAACGACCGTGCTCCTCGGAGCGGAGGCCACGCTCTCGCGCCTGACCGCGACGCTGGCGGCTGCCCCCGGCCGCCTGGCGGCGCTGCACCTGGCCTGCCACGCGTTCATCGACCCGGAGCAGGCGCGGCTCAGCTCGCTGGTGCTTGCGGGGGGCGAGACCCTGGACGTGGAGGCGGTCTACCGCCAACGCATCCCGGCCGACCTCGCCGTGCTCTCGGCCTGCGCCACCGCTCAGGGCCGCCTGCTCAAGGGGGAGGGGGTGCTGGGGTTCGCGCGCGGGTTCTTCGTGGCCGGCGTGCCCCGCGTGGTCGTCTCCGACTGGGTGGTGGACGACGCCCACGCCGCACGGCTGCTGACCGGCCTGCACCGTGGGCTGGTGCGCGAGGGCCTCTCCCCCGCGGCCTCGCTGCGCGCGGCCAAGCTCGAGGGCCTGAGGCGGGCGGACGCCGGGGCGCACCCGTCCGCCTGGGCGGCCTTCGTGCTCTGGGGCCTTCCCGAGTAGCCCACCCGGAGCGCCGCCCGTCACCCGGACCGCCTCGGGGGGCCCGCGCGGCGGGGCCTCCTCCGGGGGGCGCCCCATCGGTTCGCCCCCCCCCCCCCCGACGGCCGCCTCAGGGCGCGCGCAGCGTCGTGCTCACCTGCGTGAGGCTGGCGAGCAGGCGCGCCAGCTCCGCGCCCCCCACGGCCGCCTCGAAGCGCTCCTGGGCGGCCTTCCAGGCGGGGATGCCCCGCTCGAGCGCCCGCAGGCCCCGAGGCGTGAGGCGCACGCGCACCGTGCGGCCCACGCGAGGGGCCGACGACCGCACCAGGCCCCCCCGGATCAGGGGCCGTAGGTTGCGTGTGAGCGTGCTGCGATCCACCCCGAGCATCCGCGCGAGCTCGGGCAGGCTGACGTCGGGCGCGATCTCGACCAGCGCCAGCGTGACGAAGCCGCCGGAGGTGAGCCCGACGGATCCCAGGCTCGAGTCGTAGAGGCGCGTGGCCGCGCGCGAGGCGCGGCGGAGGTTGAAGCAGCCGCAGACGCGGATCGCTTCCTGGAGCTGGTCGGCGGAGAAAGTCACCTCGAGGTTCCTGCGCAGTGTAGCCGTCGGCCCTGCCTCTCGGACAAGGAAGCCGGCCGCCTCCGGTGCGGGGACGGGTCGTCCCGCTGCCAGGGGAACGCAAGCCTGCCACGCCGCGACGGCCCCTGGCGCCGGGCGTCCCGGGGGAAGGCGGCACGGCGCGGGTCGGACGTCCCGGTCGCGCGGTTCCCCCCTTGCGCGCCAGCCGAGGCCTCCGTAGATTGCATAGGTCTTGCGTATGCAATGCATTCGCAAGTCCGCACGTTGGGCACGTGCGCGCAGGCTGCGGAACCAGGGCCGTCTCCCGGGGCAGGGAGGAGGTCCCATGCGAGCGATGCGTCGGAGTCGGTCTCGTCCGTGGTTCGTCGATGGCGCCGCCACGGCGCTGCTCGCGCTGCTGTGCGCCTGCGGAGGCTCCGGCGGTGCGGCGCCGGGCTCGGGCCCCACCGGCCCCACGGTGCTGGCGCGGCTGGCGGCGGCGCTGCTGGGCTCGACGCCGACGACCGTCGTCGATCCGGCCGCCCGCGGCCTGGCGCTGCTGGAGGTCTCCGACGACGGCCAGGTGCGCTTCGGCGTCACCGGGGAGCCGTCCTGGGTCGGATCGGTCGTCGGCCTCGCGCTCCACCAGGGCGCCCCCGGGACGGACGGTCCGGTCGTCCTGGAGCTCCTGGCCGCGGGCGGGGGCTTCGATGCCGCCACGGCCACCACGCAGGGGAGCGCGAGCCTGGACTCCGCGACCGCGGCCGCGCTGGCGGCGTCGCCGGGAGGCTACTACGTCCGCGTGGCGACCACCGGCGCTCCGGCCGGGCTCGTGCGGGGCTCCCTCGCCGCCTTCGCAGGCCTGGAGTGGCACGCGCTGCTCGACGACGGAGGCACCGTGCCGCCGAACACCAGCGGAGCCTCGGGGGCCGCGAGCCTGCGGGTGCTCCCCGACCTGAGCCTGAGGTGGGTCGTGGCCCTGGCCGCCCCCCCGGTGGCCGCCCTCACGGCGGCCCACGTCGCCCCCGGCGGCCCGGGGGTCCCGGGAGCGGCCCTGCTGCCGCTGGACTTCGGCGACGCGGCGCTGGACGCCGGGGCCGGCACCGTGCGTGGGACCGAGACGCCCGCGTTGGGGACCCTGAGCCGGCTCGGGCTCGCCCCCCAGGCCTTCCACGTCGCCTGCGTGACCGCGTCGTTCCCAGGCGGGATCGTCCGCGGGCAGCTGAGCACGGCCGCGGAGGAGCTCTGGGCGCTGCTCGAGGGCAGCGAGGAGCTCCTGCCGGTGAGCCCGTTCGCACGCGGCGCCGTGGGCCTGAGGCTCTCGGGGCTCACCCAGGGGCAGGCCAGCTTCGCCGTCCCCGTCGCGCAGTCGGTCTCGGCCGTGTCGGAGGCCACGATCCGCGAAGGCGTCGCGGGCGCCACCGGTCCCGCGGCCCTGGACCTGCGCGCCGGAGCCGACTTCGGCGCCAGCGAGAGCACGGGCTCGGGCGAGGGCACGGTCACCTACGACCAGCTGCTCTACGCGCGCCTGCTGGCCGATCCCTCGCGCTTCCACGCGCAGTTCCGCACGGCGGCCGCCCCCGCCGGGCTGTGCCGCGGGCAGCTCACGCGCGTGCCCCCCACCTTCGTCGCGCAGCTGGCGGGCAGCAACGAGGTCCCGCCGGCCCTCCCCTCCGGCACGGGCAAGCTACAGACGGTGCTCACCGGCCTGCAGGCCTGCACCTGGACGCTGCGCATGACCTCGCCCCCCGGAGCGTCCATCACCGCGCTGCACGTGCACGACGGCGCGGCCGGCCTGGAGGGCCCGGTGCTCATCGATCTCGACGCGGCGGGGGCGACGCTCTCGGGCGACGTGCTCTCGGGGCAGGCCACGTTCACGGGGCGCACCTTCGTCCGCCTGCTGGCGGACCCGGCCGCGTTCTACGGCAACGCCCACACGGCCGCCCTGCCCGACGGCGCCGTGCGCGGACAGATGTTCCACCTCACGCAGGACAGCCCGCCGGCCGGCCTCGTGTACGCCTCCCCCGTGACCTACGTAACGGGGCAGGCGATCGCGCCGAACGTGCCCGACAGCGTGGGCGGGGCGGTCACCGGCTACGGCGTGACCCCGGCGCTCCCGGCCGGCCTCGCCCTGGATCCGCTGACCGGCATCCTCTCGGGCACGCCGACGGTCATCACGGCGCAGGCCACGTGGACCGTGACGGCGTCGAACGCCTCCGGGAGCGCGAGCACGGCCCTGGTCCTGCAGGTCGACGAGGGCCCCCCCCTGACGCTGGCGTACGCCACGCCGGTGATCTACGTGGTGGGCACCGCGATCACGCCCAACGCGCCCACCGTCACGGGGGGCGCCGTCACCTCCTGGTCGGTTTCGCCCGCCCTCCCCGCGGGCCTCTCGCTGGACGCCGTCACGGGCGTGATCTCGGGCACGCCCACGGCGGCGGCGGCGGCCACGGACCACACGGTGACGGCCGCCAACGGGGCCGGGAACGTCACGGCGCTGGTGAACGTGCGCGTGGACGCCGCGCTCACGGCGCCCAGCGGGCTCAGCTACACCACGCCGGTCACCTACGTCACGGGGGCCGCGATCACGGCGAACCAGCCCACGGTCGGAGGCGGCGCCGTCAGCTCCTGGTCGGTCTCGCCGACCCTGCCGGCCGGGCTGTCGCTGGACCCGGCGACCGGGGTGATCTCCGGGACGCCCACGGCCGTGACGGCCACCGCCACCTACACGGTCACGGCGGCCAACGCCGCCGGCAGCACGCAGGCCACGCTGAGCGTGACGGTCGACCTGGGCCCCCCGGCCGGGCTGTCCTACGACAACGACCCGGCCATCGGCTACGTCATCGGCGGCACCTTCCCGACGATGTCGCCGAGCAGCACGGGAGGGGCCGTGGCCTCGTACTCGATCACGCCGGCGCTGCCGGCGGGGCTGACGCTCCACACGACGACGGGGGTCATCTCCGGGGCCCCCACGACCACGAGCGCGCAGACCACCTACACGGTCACGGCCACGAACGCGGCCGGCTCCACGACCGCCACGGTGACGATCACCGTGCTGCAGTAGCCCGGCGCGCCGCCCGCGGGCGCGCCGGGCCCCGGGCCGGCCCCTCGCCGCGCTCCGGCCGGCCCCCCCGGGGCCCCCCTCCCGCGGGCGCATGGACGGGGCGGCGGTCCATGCGACGATGGGCGTGGAGGCCCCCATGACGATCCCCGCCACGCTGCGCCTGCTCCCGGCCGCCCTGTGCCTGCTCGCCTTCGCCGCGCCCCTCCCTCCGGCGGCGCTCGCGGAGGAGGCGCCCGCACCCCCGCCCGCCGAGGGACCGCAGGCCCTGGCCCAGGCCCTGCGCACGATCAGCCTCGCCGAGGGGATGGTCGCCGACCAGGTCGTGCTCTTCCCGCTCTACGTGCTCACCGACCCGGGCCCGGTGGAGGCCCTGGCCGGGGTGACCGGCCGCAACGTGAAGGTGACGGAGCCGGACGTGAAGCCCGGCAAGGAGCTGGTGCGGGTCTCCAACGGCGAGCCCAAGCCGCTGCTCCTGCTGTCGGGCACGGTGCTCGAAGGCGGCAAGCGCGACCGGATGGTGCGCTACGACACCCTCGTCCCGGCCAGCGAGGTCGCGGACGTCGAGGTCTGGCCCGCGGCCATGGCCTCCGACGTGCGCAAGGCGCCTGCGCCCTTCCGCCTGGAGGACTTCCTGGCCCCGGGCTACCTGCGCGAGGCCGGGCAGTTCTCCCGGACGGACTCCCTCGTGGCCAGGTTCGTCTCGCACTTCCTCGAGTTCCGCAACCCGGGCGACGCCCGCCGCAGCCTCTCGGCCGTGGGCGGCGCCGACACCCTGGCCGACTACTGCCTGGTGTGCCAGCGCTCCTTCTCCGAGTGGCCCACGAAGCGCGGCGCGGGGACCGTGATCGGCGGCATCGCCGTCGTGCGGGGCCGGCTCCAGACCCTCGAGGTCTTCGCCAACAACCAGCACCTGCAGGACTTCTTCGCGCCCGTGCTGCGCAGCCTGTCGTTCCCCGCGGCGGCGCTCGACCTGCGGGCCAAGAAGGTCGGCCTGCCCCTGCCGGGCAAGGACGAGCCGGCCGGCAGCGTGGAGGGTGCGACGAAGCTGGCCAAGGGCCTGCTCGCCCAGCTGGAAGGGGCCACCTTCGAGCGCCGCAAGACGCCCGCCGGCTTCGTCGGCGACGCCTGGATCATCCGGGCGAAGGACGGAACGCGCGGCTCCGCGCTGATGCACGAGGGCCGGCTGCTGCACGCCTCGCTGTTCCCCGACGACCCGTTCGAGGCCGCCCTGTACTCGACCCCGCTCACCCCGCTCGATCCCGAGGACGCCTCCGGCGACCCCACCGACGAGACCAGCCGGGCCGAGCTCGAGTCGCGCGTCGCCCGTGGCGGGCGCCTGACCCCGGCCGAGCAGCGCCTGCTCGACCGCCTGCGCAGCCGCCCGGGCATCACCCGCTGACGCCCGCCGGGCCTCCAGCCCCCGGGCCGAGCGGCCCTACCCGGGCAGGTAGCCGTCCAGCGCGAGGTCGTCCCCGACGCGGCGCCAGGCGACCTCGAGGAGCCGCGGCGCCTGCTCGACCCGCTCGACGTCGGTCCCCAGCACCGCCGGGACGGCTTCGCGCCCGCCCAACAGCAGCGGCGCCACGTTCACGTGCACCTGGTCGGCGAGCCCCTGGCGCAGGAACGAGCCGTGCAGCCGGGCGCCGCCCTCCACGAGCGCACGGCGCACGCCACGGGCCGCGAGCGCGCGCCCCAGGGCCCCGAGGTCGACGCCGCCGTCGGCCGCGCCCACGCGAAGCACCTCGACGCCGCGCTCCACGAGGTCGCGGGGGACCGGCTCGCCCCCCGTCGTGGCCACGAGCACCGGAGCCCCGGCGGCGGGCTCGAACAGCGCCTGCCGGCCCAGCCCCGGCAGCCGGCGCGTGAGCAGCACCCGCAGGGGCTGCGGCCGTCCGTCGGGCGGGCCCCCCGGCAGCCGGCAGGTGAGGCGCGGGTCGTCGGCCTCGAGCGTGCCCCGGCCCACCAGCACGGCCTCGACGCGGCCACGCAGCTCGTGGAGGGCGTGGAGCGCGCGGTCGCCCGACAGCCTTCCCCCCGCCCCGGCGCGCGGCGCGATGCGGCCGTCGGCCGAGAGGGCCCACTTGAGGATCGTCCAGGGCCGGTCGAGCGCCAGCGCCCGGCGGAACCGGTGGAGCAGCGCCGCGCCCTCCTCGGGCAGGCACGGCCCCGCGACGTCGAGGCCCGCGGCGCGCAGCCGGGCCGCTCCCGCGCCGTCCTCGCGCGGGTCGGGGTCGAGCGCGGCGAAGACCACCCGGGCCACGCCGGCGCGGGCGAGTGCTTCGGTGCAGGGGGGGGTCTTGCCGTGTCGGCTGCAGGGCTCGTGGGACACGTAGGCGGTCGAGCCGCGCGCGCTCCCGCCGGCGGCCGCGAGCGCGCGGACCTCGGCGTGCGGGCCGCCGTAGCCGTCGTGCCAGCCCTCCCCCACGACGGTCCCGTCGCGCACGAGCACGCAGCCCACGAGCGGGTTGGGCTCCACGCGGAAGCGGCCCTTCTGCGCGATCGCGAGCGCGCGCCTCAGCCGGGCCCGGTCGTCCTCGCCGATGCCGTGAGGCCCCCCGGCGCCGCTCACGGCGACCCGGGGCGCCCCTCGACGCCCACGATGCGCCCCACCAGGCAGGTGGCGCTCCCGGAGAGGACCTCGACCTCGGCGAGCCGGCCCGCGAGCGACGCGGCGTCGCCCTCGGCATGCACGAGCCGGTTCGTGCGGTCGCGCCCCGTCACGCGGGCCGGGTCGGTGCGGCTCGGCCCTTCGACGAGGATCTGCAGGCGCCGCCCCAGCAGCGAGGCCTGGCGGCGCGCGGCCGTCCGGTCCTGGGCCTCCAGCAGCTCCGCGTTGCGGCGGCGCTTGACCTCCTCGGGCACGTCGTCGGGCAGGCGGCGGGCCGAGAGCGTGCGCGGGCGGACGCTGTACTTGAAGACGTAGGCCTGCAGGAAGCCGACGCGCTCGACCAGGGCCACGCTCGCGGCGTGCTCCTCCTCGCTCTCGCCGGGGAAGCCCACGATGAAGTCGCTGGTGATCTCGACCTCGGGCACGTGGCGCCGGGCCCAGCCCACCACCTCCTCGTACTGCGCCACGGAGTAGGTGCGCTTCATCCGTCGGAGCACGGCGTCCGAGCCCGACTGCGCCGGGATGTGGAGCCAGGGCATCACGGCGGGGACGGCGCCGATGCGCCGCATCATCTCCTCGGTCATGTCGAAGGGGTTGCTCGTCAGGAACCTCAGCCGCAGCAGGCCGGGGACGCGCGCGGCCTGCTCGAGCAGCGCGCACAGGCCCCCCTCGTCCCGGTCCTTGCCGTAGGTGTTGATGTTCTGCCCGAGGAACGTGACCTCGCGCACGCCGTCGTCCACGAGGCGGCGCACCTCCTCGAGCACGTCGGAGAGCGGACGCGACACCTCGCGACCCCGGGTGAACGGCACGATGCAGTAGGCGCAGACGTGGTCGCAGCCGCGCATCACGGTCACGAAGGCCCGCGTGGCGTCGGGCCGGGCCGTGACGTCGCGGTCGGCGTCGGGCAGGCGGTCCGGAGGCGGGGTGAGCCCCGTGCGCTGCACGCGCCCGCCGCGCTCGGCGAGGTCCTCGAGGTCGTCCACGGCGGTGCGGAAGGAGGAGGTGCCCAGCACGAGGTCCACGTGCGGCGCCCGGCGCACGATCTCGTCCTTCGCCCGTTGGGCCATGCAGCCGAGCACGCCGATCAGCAGGCCGGGACGCTCCTGCTTGAGCAGGCGCGCGCGCCCGAGCAGGCTCCAGACCTTGTCCTCGGCGTGCTCGCGCACCGAGCAGGTCTG
>CAZPOZ010000053.1:0-10558 GCA_964588235.1 uncultured Planctomycetales bacterium | reverse complement strand
AGGACGTCGCAGGCGCCACCGCTGAGGCCGCCCGGGGACCGGACGCCGACGACCTGCGCGCCCGCCTGGCCGCGGCGCTGCGCGCCCTGCCGGAGACGCTGCGGGGCGCCGTCGTCCTCGTGCGCCTGGTGGGCCTGCCGCTGGCGGAGGCGGCCGAGATCCTGGACGTGCCGGTGGGCACCGTGAAGAGCCGCGTGGCGGCGGCCGAGGCCCGGCTGCGACAGCGCCTCGAGCCGGGGGAGGGCCCCACGGCATGAGCCTCCCCCCTTCCGACCCGCTGCTCGCCAGCGCCTACGCCCGGTGGGCGGCGTCCGTGCCCGAGCCGTCCGGCCGGGCCCCCGCCCCGCCGCTCGGGGCTCTGGCCCCCCAGGTCCGGCGCAGGCGCCTCCTGGGCCCCCGGCCGTGGGCGGCCGCCGCCGCGGCCGCGCTCCTCGGGGTCGGCGCCTGGGCCCTCGCCCCCGTCCCGCCCGAGGCCCGGGCCCCGACGGAAGCCGCCCCCCGCGCCTGGTACGCCCTCGGCCCCGGCCTGGCGGTGGCGCCGGAGGACCCCGCCCCGGGCGGCCCTTCCGCCGTCCCCTCGGGCGGGCCTCGGGTGAGCGCCTCGGCCCCCGCCGAGCTGCTGTTGGGCGGGCGGGTGCGGGTGGTGCTCGACGGCGGGGCGCGGCTGAGGCTGCTCGACCCCGCGAGCGTGGCGCTGGAGGCCGGGCGAGCCTGGTTCGAGGTCGAGCCGGGCCCCTTCCAGGTGCGCACGCCCGCGGGCACGGTCGCCGTGCTGGGCACGCGCTTCGAGGTGGATCTGCGCGCGGGCCTGGCCGTGGACGTGCTGGAGGGGCAGGTGAGCGCGGCCGGGCACGGCGTCGGGGCCGGGCAGCGGCTCACCCTCGACCAGGTGGAGCCCCGGCACGGCCCCGCCCCGGCGTGGTTCCTCGCTCCGCCCCGGCTGCTGCTCGAGGGCCCCGCCTGGGCCAGCGCGGGCGAGGTGATCCACCTGCGGCTCGTGTTCGAGAACCTGAGCCAGGTCCGTCAGACGCTGGCCGGGCCGGCGGCGGTGGCCAGCGGGGCCCTGCTCTCGCTCACGGCCCCCGACGGGGGCGTGCAGACGCGCCCGCTCGACCTGGGGGGCGCGCTCGCCGGCGCGCTGGCGCCCGGCCACCCCCTGACCCTGCGCCCGAGCGAGCGCCGGGTGGTGACGCTCCCCTTCCAGGTCCCGGCCGGGTCCCCGGGTCGCTGGAGGCTCTCGGCCCTGTATCGTCCCGAGGGAGGCGCGCCCTTGGCCTCCCCTTCCTTCCCCCTCGGGGTCCGCTGAATGGCCTCCCTCGCGCCCCTGGGCGACGTCCTCTCCGGCCTGGCCTCCCTGCGCCGGAGGTTGCGCGGCCTGTTCCTGACGCACGCCGTCGCACGCATCGCCTTGGCGCTGGCCCTGGCGGCGACGGGCTTCTTCCTGGCCGACCGGCTGCTCGACCTGCCCCTGGGCGTACGGCGCTTCGTGCGGCTGGGGCTCCTGGGCAGCGCCGGCCTCTCCCCGCTGGCGCCCCTGCTCGCCCTGCCGCTGTGCGCCGTGGCCCTGCTCCTCACCCGGGGAGGCCGAGGGGCGGCGGGCTGGGCCTGGTTCCTGGCGGCCGGGCTCGTGGGCTGGCTCGCCTGGTGGGCCTGGCGCGCGCTCAGGCCCCTGGTGCTCGAGCTGCCCGACGAACGCCTGGCCCTGGAGGTGGAGCGCGGCCGGCCCGTGCTCCGGGACCGCGTCGCGGCCGCGCTCGACTTCGCCCGCGAGCTGGCCCGGCCCTCCCGCGCCGAGAGCACGCCGATGATGCAGGCGGTGGTGGCGGAGGCCGCGCGCGAGGCGCGCCAGGTCTCCTTCCGCGGCGTGGCCTCCGCCCGCAGCGCGCGCGGCTGGCTGGGCGCCGCGGCGCTGGCGCTGCTGGCGGCGGCCGGCACCTTCGCCTTCGACCCCGCGGCCAGCGCCCTGTGGGTGCGCCGCTCGCTGCTGGGCGAGGACCTCCCCTGGCCGCGGGCCAGCGAGGTCCTGGCCGTGACCGTGGCCGAAGACGGCCGCACGAGCCCCTGGCCCGCCGAGCGGGCCTTCGAGGTGGCGGTGGGGCGTTCGCTGGTGGTGCACGCGGAGGTGCGGGGGCGCGAGGCCAGCGAGGTGCTGCTGCTGGACCAGGCCGAGGGGCAGCCTCCGCTGCCGCGCCGGCTGTTCCCGGTCGCGGGGCGTCCGGGGCTCCACGCCGTCGAGCTGACGAACGTGCGGCAGAGCTTCCGCTTCGTGCTCCGGGCGGGCGACGACGACGACGACCAGCCCGTGTACCGCGTGGAGGCCACCGTGCCCCCCGGCGTGCTCGACATCGGGGCCGACCTCGCCTTCCCCGCCTACCTGGGCCGACCGGCCGAGCGGGTCGAGGGCGGGAGCCTGGCCGTGCCGCAGGGGACCCGCGTCACGGTCACGTTCCGCGCCACGCTGCCCCTGTCCGAGGCACGGGCGCTGGCGGGCGACCAGCCGCTCGTCTGCGAGCGCCTGGCGGCCGACGGCGGCGGCGAGAGCTGGCGGTTCTCGTTCACGGCCGAGCGCCCGCTGCGCTACCGCCTGCTCCTGCGCACCCCGGCCGGGCGCGAGAACGACCCCTCCGCCGACGCGTACGAGGTGGCGGTCGAGGAGGACCACCGTCCGCGGGTGGAGTGGCTCTGGCCCCGGGCGGGCGTGCCGGTGACGCCCACCGGCCGCGTGCCGCTGCTGCTGCGCAGCTCGGACGACCACGCGGTGGCCGAGGTGGCGCTCGAGCTGCGCCTGAGCCCCGAGGCGGAGCCGCTCGTGGTGGCCCTCCTGCCGCGGGCGCCCGAGGCGGGCCCGCTGACCCTCGTGGAGCGCGACGGCCGGCGCGTGGCCGAGGTGAACGACGGTCCCGGCGGCCGCCCGCAGGTGCTCACCTACCTGCCGCTGGATCTCTCCACGCTCGCGCCCGCCGGCGGTTGGCGACCGCCGGCCACGGTGACCCTGCGCGTGGTGGCGCGCGACAGCAAGGGCCAGTCGGGCGAGAGCGCCTGGCAGACGCTGGAGATCCTGGGCGCCCCGGAGCTCGAACGCGAGCTCGCCAGCCGGCGCGCCTCGCTGCGCTCGGCGGTCGAGGCGCTGCGCGCCGAGCAGGCGGCGCGCGAGGAGCAGGCGCGCGCGGCCGCCGACGGCCCGATCACCGAGGCCGAGCGCGACCAGCTCAAGACGGTGCAGTTCGCCCAGGGGCGGCTGTTGCAGCGGACCGGCCACACGGTGCGCGACTTCCTCGACCTCTTCGCGGCCTTCACCCTGGACCGGCTCGGGTCGGAACACCCCAACGAGCGCATCCTGGCCGTCTTCGACCGGCATCACCGCCGCACCTTCGGCCTGCGCGCCCCGGGCGCGCCGCCCCCCGGGGGCGATCCCGTGGCCGACGACCCGGTCTTCCCGGCGCAGGCCTTCGAGGAGGTCGTCGGAGCCTGGCGCTCCCGCACGCTGCTCGACAACGGCGTGCTCGACCGCATGTGCGCCGTGCTGGAGCAGGCCCTGGACGTGTCCCAGCGCCTGGCCCCCGAGGCCCACGCCGCCGCGGTGCGCGCCTCCACGGGCGGCGCCGAGGAGGCCGCCCGGCTCACGGCCGCCCAGGGCGCGCTGGGCGCGGGGCTGGCGCGCCTGCTGGCCGCCATGGGCGACTGGGCCAACCTCTCCGACGTGATCGTCAACGTGCGCCGTGTGCTGGAAGAACAGCGGGTGCTGCTCCAGCAGCTGGACGCCGACCTGAACCCCGAGAAGCCGGGCGCCCCCGGCCCCGCTCCGAGGAGGTGACCATGCGCGCCGCGCCCCGACCCCGCCTGCTGGCCCTGGGGCTCGTCCTCGCCGCGCTCGTGCCGCTGGGGGTCCCCCCCACCGCGCGGGCGGAAGACGACGAGGCGCGCGGCCGACGGCGCGCGCTGCAGGCCGAGATCAAGGAGAAGACCGAGGGCCTGGTGGCCAGCATGCGCGCGCTGCGGGAGGAGATGCAGCGCACGGGCTCCACCTACGAGGCCGAGGTGCTCGAGCGCGCGCTCCAGCACGTCCAGGCGAAGGGGCTGACGGCCACGATCGAGGCCGTGCTGGAGGCCCTGGGCAAGGCCCGCCCGGCGACCGAGACCGCCCGTGCCCGCGCCGCCGAGGTCGTGGCCCGGCTGGAGGAGCTGCTCGACATCCTGGAGGACCGCCGGCGCGAGACCACGCGCGAGCAGCTCGAACAGCGCCTCGAGGCCAGCCGGCAGGCGGCCAAGGAGGCGGGCGAGCTGGCCAACGAGCAGCGGCGCCTGGCCGACGAGGCCCGGCGCCAGGCGGAGGAGGGGCGCAGCGAGGCCGCGCGGCAGGCCGAGGCCCTCCAGAGGGAGGTGGCCAGCCTGCGGGCCGAGCAGCAGCGGCTGCGGGAGCAGGCGGCCGCCGACCCCGCGCAGCGGGCGCGCGAGGAGCGCGCCGCGCTGGACGCGCTCCTGGCCCGTCAGCAGGAGGCCCTCCGTCGCGGCCGGGCCGCCGAGCAGCGGGCCGCCGACGAGGCCGCGGCCCAAGCCGCCCAGGCGGCTCAGGCGCTGGCGCAGGAGGAGCGCTCCGCCGCGGCCTCCTCCGCCCTGAAGGCCGCTCTGGAGGCAGCCCGTGCGGGCCTCGAGGGGCTGCGGCAGCAGGCCGAGACGGCGCGCCAGCGGGCGGCGGAGCGCGCGAGCGTGCCCGAGGCCCGCGAGCTGGCCGAGGCCGCCGCGTCGCTCAGGACCGCGCTGGCTGGAGGCCGTGCCGAGGCCGGCGAGCCGTCCGAGGCCCTGACCCAGGAGCGGGCCGAGAAGCTGGCCGAGCGGGCGGCGACCCAGGCCGGGCGGCTGGCGCAGGCGCGTCGCGAGGGGGCAGCGGCGGGCGCTCCGGCGCCGGGCAGCCCGCCCGAGGCGGCCCCGCGCAGCGAGCCCCCCCCGGCGGGGGCCGTGGAGCAGGCGCTCGACGCGCTGTCTCAGGCGGCGCGGGCGGTCTCGAAGGCCACGGAGCCGGCCGGTCGTGCGCAGGCAGCGGAGCAGCTGGCGGCCGCCACGGCGGCGCTCGGGCGCGCGGCGACGGAGGCCCAGGCTGGGCAGGCCGCGGACGGCGCCCAGGCTCAGGCGGCGGGCGAGGTGGCCGCGCGTGCAGCCGAGGCCCTGCGCAAGGTGGCGGAGGGGGCTCGCTCGGCCGCCGAGCGGGCCGCCGCGGTCGCCGACCCCGCCCTGTCGGGCCAGGAGCAGGCGGCCGCCAAGGCGGCCGAGGGCGCGGCGAGGGCCGGGGAGGCGCTCGGGCAGGCGGGCGCTGCCGAGAAGCAGGGCGAGTCCGCCAAGGCCAGCGAGCAAGCGGCCCGGGCCCGCCAGGCCCTGGACGAGGCCCTCGCCGCCCTGGGGGCCCCGCGGGGCGGGGAGCCTGCGTCGGCCGGCTCCTCCGAAGCCGGGGCTGCGGAGGCCGAGCGCGCCCGTGCCCAGCGGGCGGCGGCGATCGCGGAGGCAGCCAAGGCCTTGGAACAGGCCCGGGAAGGGGCCGAAGGACAGGCGCGGGACTCGGCGGGGGCGGCCGCCAGCGCACAGGCCGCGCTGGAGGCCATGCGGGATGCGGCCGCACAGCTGGCTGCCGGCTCGCCCTCGGAGGCCGCCGGGAAGCAGGTGGCTGCCGCACAGAGCCTCGAGCGGGCTGCCCGCCAGCTGGGCGGCGCGGGGGCCGCCGGCGCGCTGGCCTCCGAGCAACAGGCCTTGCGCCAGGGCGCCGAAGCGGCCGCCGCGCGGCTCGGCCAGCCTGCCGCCGAGCCTCGGCCCGAGTCGGGCACGCCGCAGGGGGGGCAGCCCCAAGGGGGGCCGTCGCAGCCGGGCCAGCCGCAGGAAGGACAGCCTCAGGCGGGCCAGCCACAGGGCGGGCAACCTCAGGCGGGGCAGCCCCAGGCGGGGCAGCCGCAGGGTGGGCAACCTCAGGCGGGCCAGCCACAGGGCGGGCAACCTCAGGCGGGGCAGCCCCAGGCGGGGCAGCCGCAGGGTGGGCAACCTCAGGCGGGGCAGCCTCAGGGCGGGCAGCCTCAGGCGGGGCAGCCGCAGGGTGGGCAACCTCAGTCGGGGCAGCCACAAGAGCAGGCGCGCGCGCAGGCGGCGCGCAAGACCGCCGAGGCGGCGGAGGCCATGCGCCGTGCCGAGCAGGGTCTGTCGGCCGGCGACCTGCGGCGGGGCGTGGAGGCGCAGCAGCAGGCTGTCGAGGCCCTCACGCAGGCGCGCGATGCGTTGGGCGAGCGCGAGCGTGAGCTGACGCTGCGCGCAGCCGAGACGGAGCGTGCGTTGGCCGAAGCCGAGCGCCGCCTGGCCGAACGCGCCGCGGACTTGGCCCAGAAGAGCCGGGCGCTCGAGCCGCAGAAGCCCGAGTCGCGCGCCGGGGCCGAGGAGGCCGCCGCAGCGCTCGAGGAGGCGCGCCAGTCGATGGAGCAGGCGGGCCGGCAGATGAGCCAGGGAGGCGCCTCGTCGGGGGCGGGCGAGCAGCGTCGCGCCGAGCAGGCCCTCGAGCAGGCCGAACGCGCCCTGTCGCAGGCCGCCCAGGAGCAGGGGCCGAAGGAGCGGGGCGAACGCGAGCGCAAGCTGCTGCGGGAGCGCCAGGAGCAGCTGCGCCGGCGGCTCAAGCAGCTGGAGGACCTGCTCCAGAAGGTCGAGAACCAGGACGCCCAGTCGTCGGCCCGCGCCGCGTCGGGATCCATGGAGGAGGCCGAGGAGGCGCTCGAGCAGGGCGACACGCCCAAGGGCGCCCAGGAGGCCGAGGAGGCGCGCAAGTACCTTGAGCAGATGAAGGAGGAGCTCGAGCAGGAGCGGCGCCGCTACCAGAGCCTGCAGCAGGAGGAGCTCATCTTCCGCCTCGTGCGTGACCTCAAGGAGGTGCGCGACAAGCAGCAGGACGTGCGGGCGCAGAGCGCGGAGATCGTCGAGGAGGCGGCCCGGTTGCGCAGCCAGGGCCAGCGCCTGTCCCGCGCCCGGCGCCAGCCGCTGAAGAAGCTGGCCACGCGCGAGTCCGAGCTGGCCACGTTCCTCGCGGAGCGGCTCGAGGCCGTGCGCGCGGAGGACTCCACGGCCTTCGCCGCGGTGCTGGAGGAGACCGTCCAGGACATGCGCGAGGTCGCCTCGATGCTCGACCAGCCCGACGACCTGAGCTCCCTCGTGCTGGCCGTGCAGGACGAGATCCTGCACCGCATCGCCGACCTCATCGGCGGCTTCGAGGACGAGCTCGAGCGGCGCCAGCAGGAGGAGCCGCCCGGACGGGAGTCGAAGCCGAAGCCGGGCGAGGAGGGCGGGCGACAGCGCCAGCCCCTGGTGCCGATGCTCGTCGAGCTCAAGCTGCTCCGGCGCCAACAGCTCGACCTCAACGTGCAGGTGCAGCGGTTCTGGGAGCGGAACCCCAACGTGCAGCGCGGCGAGCTGACGCCCGAGCAGGCGCGCCAGATCGAACGCCTCTACCACAAGCAGGGGCGCATCGCCCGCGTGCTCGACGAGCTGATGCAGGCCGCCCTGGGCGGCCGCTGAACCGGCCCGAAGGAGACCCCATGACCCCCGCCTTCCCCCCCCACCTGCACGGCCGTCCGGGACGACGCTGGCTGCGCGTCCTGGCCCTCCTGAGCGCCTTCACGCCGACGCTCGTGCTCGGGCCGGCAGGCGCCCGCGCCGAGGACGGCGAGGGGCCCCCCGATCCGATGGCCAAGGTGAGGCAGCAGCTGGAGAGAATCCTCAAGCTGATGCGCGACAACGAGCGGGCGCTGCTGGAGGCGAGCAAGCTCGGAGGCGCCGCGCCCAAGGGCCCCGACGTGCCCGTGCCGCCGCCGCCCCCGCAGCCCAGCGGCGCGGGATCGGGCCAGGGCGGGTCGGCGGGCGGCTCCCAGGGTGGCTCCCAGGGTGGCTCCCAGGGTGGCTCCCAGGGCGGGTCTCAGGGTGGGTCGCAGGGTGGGTCGCAGGGTGGGGCTTCAGGGGGTGCCGCTGGCGGCAGCACGGGGGAGGAGATCCGCCGCAAGCTCGAGGAGCTGCTCCGGGGCCAGCAGGGCGCGGCGAGCATCCCCGAGGAGATCCAGCGTCTGGTGGACCTCATCCCGAAGGGCCAGGGGGGCGGCTCAGGGGGAGACGGTGGCAAGCCGGAGCCCGGCGGCCAGGCGGAGAGCCCGGAAGCGCGCGCGGCACGCGAGCGCAAGGAGCTCGAGGAGCGACAGCGGCAGGAGAGCGGGAAGGACCCGAAGGACCCCTCCTCCAAGGAGCCGCAGGATCCCCACGGGCGTCCTCCCGGCGAGAAGGACCCGCTCAAGCCCGACCTTCCGCCCGACCCGAACATCCGGGCCTGGCTGGCCAGCCTGCCCCCGGAGCTGCGCGACTTCGTGGCCGGCGGGGGGCTCGAGAAGCTGCCGCCCAAGGTGCGGGCGATCATCGAGGCCTACCGGGCGAGCCTGCTCAAGCAGACCAGCCCGGGGGGCGACCGCCGCTGACGACGGACGTCCGCCCGTGCGTCGGCGCCGCACGGGCGCGTAGGATGGGCGCTCGCCGCCCTCCGGAGCCCCCGAGCCGATGACGCGCCGCTCGCGCCGCCGCCTGCTGACCGAAGCGCTGGCGTGGGCGTCCGTCCCGCTCGTGCTGCCGGCGGGGGTGCGGGCCGTGGCTGGCGAAGAGCGGCATCGCAAGCTCACCGAGCCCGCCCCCAGCCGGCGACGGCGGCAGTCCGCCCTCGAGCGCGGCTGCGCCTACCTGGCCACGAAGAAGCGCCCCGACGGCGGCTACGGCGACGACAAGGCGGTCGTGGCCCTCACCGCGCTGGCCACGCTGGCGCTGATGACGGGCGGCTCCTCCCCCGGCCGAGGCCCCCACGGCGAGCCCGTCCACGAGGGGCTGCAGTTCCTGCTCCGGCTGATCGAGTCCCCCTCCTCCAGCGGGTTCACCCCGGAGGGCTACTTCCACTTCAGCAGCGATCACGACTCGAAGATGCACGGTCAGGGGTACGCCGGGCTGGCGTTGGGGTGCGCGCTGGGGACGGCCCCCGAGCCCCTGGGGCGGCGCATCCGCGCCGCGCTCGTGAAGGCCGTACGCCTGATGGAGCAGGCCCAGACGGTCACGGGCGGCTACGGCTACGACCCGTCCCGCTCCACGATGCACGAGGGCAGCGTCACGGTCTGCATCGCGCACGCGCTGCGCGCCGCGCGCGACGGCGGCCTGCTGGTCAGCGAGCGCGTCGTCCAGGACGGCCTGCGCTACCTCAAGCGCAGCCAGATCAGCTCCCGCGGGCCCGACGACGGCGGGTTCAAGTACAGCCTGCAGCAGCAGAAGCACTCCTACGCGCTGACCGCCGCCGCGCTCTCCTCGTTCTTCCTCTACGGCCGCTACGTGGACGACGCCGAACGCACGATCGAGCGCGGCCTCAAGTACCTGATGCTGCAGCTGGAGCGCGGCAACACGGACGAGTGGTACTTCTACGGCCACTTCTACGCCGCCTGGGCGCTGTGGCAGGTGGACGGCGCCGACTGGGGGCCGGGCTCGCGCTGGGGTCGCTGGCAGGCGAGCGTGCTGCCCGACCTGCTCGCGCGCCAGCACGCCGACGGCTCCTGGGACGACGACGGCTCGTTCGGCGGGCGCTTCGTGTACGGACCCGTGCTCGCGACGGCCTTCGCAGTGCTCACGCTCGCGATCCCCGACGAGCCGCTGCCCGTCTTCCAGCGCTGACGTCCGACGTCAGGCGCCGGCGCCGGACGGGGGCCGGAGCGGCTCGTTGAGCGAACCCGACCGGAACCCCTCGAGGTCCACGGAGACATAGGGGAAGCCGGCCGCGCGAACGCCCTCGACCGCCCGCTCGCGCACGCCGTCGGCCAGCAGCCGCGGCAGGTCGGCCACGGGGACCTCGATGCGCGCCACGGGGTCGTGCACCCGCACGCGCACCGTGCGGAACCCCAGGCGCTTGAGGGCCCGTTCGGCCCGCTCCACGCGCTGGAGCCCCTCGGGGGTCACCTGGGTCCCGTACGGGAAGCGGCTCGAGAGGCAGGCCTCCGCCGGCTTGTCCCACGTGGGCAGCCCCCGGGCCTGGCTCAGGGCCCGCACCGAGGCCTTGCTCAGGCCGGCCTCCAGGAGCGGCGAGCGCACGCCGTGGAGCCGGGCGGCCGCCAGCCCGGGGCGGTGCTCGCCGAGGTCGTCGGCGTTGGTGCCGTCCAGGACGTGAGCCAGGCCCCGCTCGTCCGCCACCCGCCGGAGCTCGGCGAAGAGCTGCCGCTTGCAATGGAAGCACCGATCGGGCCCGTTGCGGCGGAAGGCCTCGATCGAGGTCTCGTGCCCGGCCAGCACGACGTGCTCGACGCCCGCGCGGTCCGCCTGCCGGCGGGCCTCCTCGAGCTCCTCCGCGGGAAGGCTCTCCGAGCGGCTGGTGACCGCGAGCACACGTGCGGGGCCCAGCGCTTCCCGGCAGAGGTCGAGCACCAGCGCGCTGTCGGCGCCCCCCGAGAGCGCCACGACGGCACCCCCTTCCAACGAAGCGAGGCCCTGGAGCACGCGCTCCAGGGCCTCGTCCAGGGTGCCCCGCCCGGTC
>CAZPOZ010000052.1:0-10582 GCA_964588235.1 uncultured Planctomycetales bacterium | reverse complement strand
GCCGGTGCGGCGTCGGCCACGGCCAGGAGCTCCCGGGCGCGGGCGGGATCGCCCTGGCGGGCCAGGGCCTCGGCGGCGGCGGCGCGCGCGGCCGGGGCGGGATCGGCCTGCCAACGCGCGAGCAGCGCGTCCAGGCCGTCGCGTCGCCCTTCCCTCCACAGGCGCGTCCAGGCCGCCACGGCGCGCGGGCCCGCCGGCTCCGCGGCCCAGGCCCGGAGCGTGGCCACGGGCACCGGCGCCTCGGGGCAGCGCGCGCGCGCGGCGCCCACCTCCGCGGGCTCGTCGTCGCGCAGCGCGGCCAGCGCGGCGCGCGCGGCGCCGCCCGGCGAGCGGGCCAGGGCGGTCACCGCCCGGGCCCTCAGCGCCGCGCTCCACCGGGTCCACGGGGCCACGACCGCCTCCACCGCGCCGGCGTCCAGCCGGCCCTCCAGGAGCTCGAGCGCGCGACGCACGCGGTCGGGGCTCTCGCTCGAGAGCTGCTCCACGAGGAGCCGGCGCGCCCCCGCCTCGAGGGGCAGGGCGGGCGCGTCGTCGGAGTCCACGCGCAGGCGCCGGGCCTGGAGGGCCCCCACCAGCTCGCGGGCGTAGCCGGTGCGCACGCGCAGCGAGAGCAGCAGCGCGGCCGCGCCCAGGGCCAGGAGCCCCGCGCCGAGCACGGGCCGGCGCACCGCCTCGGGCACGAGCAGCATGGCCAGCGAGGCCAGCACGATGGCCGGGTTCTCGATCGCGCCGCGCAGGGCCAGCGTGGTGCGCGCCGCCAGCGCGGCGGCCAGCGGCAGCACGGCGATGTTGAGCAGCGGGCGCTGCAGGTTCTGGCGGAACAGCCGCTCGCAGCACAGCGTGAGCGCCCCCAGGGCCAGCGTGGGCAGGGCCAGGCTGGCCCCCGCCAGCACCAGGATCAGCAGCGGGTACACGCTCAGCGCCGTGCTCACGCCCAGCCGGCGCATGAGCGGGCGGGCCAGCAGCACGCCGAAGCCGATCGAGGCCGCGTTGAGCGCGGCGTAGAGCAGGCCGAGGAAGCGCGCGCGCTCGGCCGGCGCGAGCGTGACCTGCAGCACCGCCAGCATCTGCTGGCGGGCGGTGATCGCGATCCAGGCGCCCAGGAAGGTGATCAGCAGCAGCAGGCGCGGGAAGCCGGGCCCGAGGACCTGGCTCCAGGGCGCCGGACGTGGCTTGGGCCCGGAGCGGGCCCGCACGGGCAGCGGCAGCACCAGGCGGGCGGCGAGCAGGGTGGCGGCGGCCGAGAGCCCGAGCAGGTGCGCCACGGGCACGCCGGCGGGGAGCCAGGCCACGCTCAACGCGCCCAGGGTGGCGCCGATGCCGCCCAGCCCGCCGATCAGCGGGTAGAGGCGGCGGGCCTCGCGGGTGTCGAGCGTGCGGGCGACCCACTCCCCGCTCTCGAGCCCCGCCAGCACCGTCACGCCGGTGGCGCCCACCTGCACGGCGAAGGCGCCCACCACGGGCGCCAGGCTCGCCAGCGCCCAGAGCGCGGCCAGCAGGGCGGTCACGCCCAGGGTCACGGCGCGCGTGAGCGCCGCGGGCGAGAGCGCGGCGCGCAGCCGCCCGTAGCCCAGGGTGAGCAGCAGGCTCGAGACGGCGCCGCAGAAGTAGGTCCACGGCAGCAGGCGCGCCGGGTGCGCCGCGAGGAACAGCGTCTCGGAGACGGCGACGTAGGCCGTGGTGGAGAGCAGCAGCAGGAACAGGTGCCCGCCCAGGCGCAGCAGCAGCGCGCCCTCGCCGGGGCGGAGGTCGAGCACCCGGGCGAACGCGGGGGCGGGCATGGGGGGCCGAGCCTACCCGCAGGCGGCTCGGCGGGCCGCGCCCGCCTCGGAGGGGGCGGCCCGCCGCGGCGTCTCAGCGGCGGGGCAGCTTCACCTCGGCCTGGATCTTGCGGACGACGCGCCCGACGCGGCCGTCGGGCAGCACGCTCACGCGCTGCACCTCGCCGCCCACGCGGGTCTTCACGTGCGTCTCGCGGCCGCCGAGCGCCTCGGGCCCGTGGATGGCCTCCACGGCCTCGACCTCACCGCCCGGCGCGGCCGTCGCCGCAGCGGCCAGCACCGCCGCGGGGACGCTCTCGGGCTCGAGCACGTCCTCGCCGCCCACGATGCGGCCGTCGGGCAGCATCAGCACCTCGCGGCGCAGGCCGTCCACCTCCTTGACGACCTCGTAGTAGCAGCAGCCCTCGATCCAGTCCTTCAGCGCGCGCACGACCTTCCCGCCCGGGACCGCGCGCTCGGCGGCGGCGGCGCAGGCGGGAGGCAGCTGCGCCGGCTCGATCTCGGCTTCGAGCCGCCACAGGCGGCCGCAGGCGTCCAGCTCCATCGTGAACTCGCCGCCGGGCTTCGTGGCCCGCGCGTACTCGGTGATCACGGCCGGCACGCACACCGTGCAGCAGGGCCGGGCGCCCGCGGGCAGAGCGAACCACGCAGCGCCCGCCACGGCGGCGGCCAGCGACATCCAGGCGATCTTGCGCATCTTCCGTGCCTCCCGGGCGGCCCACGACGGTCCGCCGCTGGGGACGGAGTGTATCGACGCAGCGCCCCCGGCCCGGGCCCCATGCGCAACGCCTGCGTTGCACGCGCGGCCTGTGGTACGGGCCGATGCGGACCTGAGCGCCCTCGAGCCCAGCGCGTCGCACGATCCCGCCTCGAACTTGCGCCTCGCAACACTACATCGCGTCCACCGCGGGGGCGCCCGGGGCGCTGGCTGGCGTCGGCGGCCGGTCGCGGGCGAGCAGCGCGAGCCCGAGCAGGATCAGCAGCGCGCCCGCGAGCGTGGTCCAGGCGGGCGGCTCGGCGAAGGCCCACCAGCCCAGGCCCGCCGCGAAGACGAAGCCCGTATAGGTGGCCGTCGTGGCCGGGGCGGCGCGGGTGCCCTTGAGCCCCACGGTGAGCAGCAGCTGGCCGCCGGCGGCGCACAGGGCTGCCCCGACCGAGGCGGCCCAGCCGGCGGCGTCGGGCCAGCGCCAGACGGCCAGCGCCGGGGGCAGCGACAGGGGCCCCGCCACGAGCGGGAAGGCCATCACCACCGTGAGCGGGTGCTCGCTGCGCCCCAGGAGGCGCACGGTGAGGTAGGCCAGCGCCGAGCAGGCGGCGCCGAACAGGCCCACGAGGCCGGGCAGCCAGCCCACGGCCAGGCCGGGCCTGACGATCATCGCCGCTCCGAGCAGGCTCAACCCCAGGGCTGCGACGACGTGCCCGGCGGAGCGCTCGCCCAGCAGCACGGGCGCCAGCAGGAGCACGAACACGCCGTTGAGCGCCTGGAGCATCCAGGCGTCCGCCAGAGGCAGGACCGTGAGCGTCCAGGCGTAGGCCTCCACGGCCAGCAGCCCGAGCAGCCCGCGCGCCACCAGCAGCCGCACGCTGCCCAGGCGGCGGTCGGTGAGAGCCCACCACAGCGGCACGAAGAGCAGCGCATGCACCACGTTGCGCAGCAGCACGACCTGCGCGGCGGGGAGCGAGGCGCCCGCCGCCTTGATCAGCGCAGCCATCGCGGCGAACAGGAAGGCCGAGCCCACCATGGCGCACAGGCCCCGGAGGGGCGTGCGCCGGGGCGCGGCTCCCCGGGCCTCGCGGTCCGCCCCGGCGCCGCCGCTGGAGTCGTCGGCAGCCACTACCGTCGCTTCCCCGGGACCCTGCGCGGGGGGCGGGGGGCGCCTCCCCCGCGGCCGAGGGCGCGGGCCGCCTGCCGCGGCCAGGCGTTCGAGCGGGCCCGCGGGCGGGCCCCGGGGCTGCGGAGGCCGGGCATGCCGCCCACCGTAGCGTCGGGTTCCCCGTTGCGCACGCGGACGACCGCGCCGTGCGGCCGTGGCGCGGGGCCCTCGGGCGCGGAGGCGGTACAGTCGCGGCATGAGCGACCCCTCTCCCACGACCGTCGCGCAGCGGGTCTATGCCGCCTTCGGCGCCGGCGATGGCGCCGCGCTGCTCGGCTTGGCCCACCCCGACTCCACCTGGACGCTGCACGGCCCCGCGGCCCACCCGTACGCGGGGACGTACCGGGGGCAGGACGAGCTGGCGCGCTGGCTCGGCCTGATCGGCTCGAGCGTCGAGATCCTGGCCTTCGAGCCGAGGTCCTTCCACGCCAGCGGCGACCAGGTCTTCGTGGTCGGGCGCGAGCGGGCCCGCTGGCGGCCCGCGGGCGGCGAGTACGACGTGGCCTGGCTGCACCGCTTCACGGTCGAGGGCGGCCGGGTGCGGGCCTTCGAGGAGTGGCTCGACACGGCCACGGCGCTCGCGGCCCGGAAGGGTTGAGCATGCGTCACGCCCGGCGGACGGTCCTGGCGGCGCTGCTGGGCTTGGCGTCGGCCGCCTGCGGGGAGCGGGGCGCGCCGCCGCCGGGCCCGGGGCGGTTCTCGGGCCGCTTCGCCACGCCGACGCCCGCCGGACGGCTCGAGCTGCTCCTGGAGGAGGTGGGCAACGAGGTCCGCGTCACCTCGGCGGGCGTGACCTCGGTGGGCCGGCGCCTCTCGCCCTCCCGCGCGGCGGGCCGCATGCGCACGGAGGAGGGCGAGAGCGAGTTCGAGCTCGAGCTCAAGCAGGGCCGGCTGGCCGTGCGGTTCACGGTCATCGGCGAGGGGGGCGAGCGCACCCCGCTGCCCGAGACGCTGCTCGAGCGCCTGCCGGACGACTTCGACGCGCCCGCGCGCGACGAGGCGCTGGTGGGGCATTGGGTGGACCGGGTCGAGCCGGGCGGGGGCGCCGAGGCGCCGCCCACGCACTTCGAGATGCTGGCCGACGGCACGTACCGGCTGTGGCTCGAGCGTCCGGGGCAGGAGGCGGCGGCCGCCCCGCGCACCACGGGCCGCTGGAAGACCGAGCAGGGGCTGCTCTGGCGCCTGTCGGACGCCGAGACGCGCTGGCGCGCCCTGGGCCGGTACCGCCTCGAGGAGGGCCGCCTCGTGCTGGACCGCGACGTGGGCGACCCGATCCGCTGGGTGCGGCTGCCCTGACCGTCATGGCCGCCCGGTGGAGGGCACGGCCCTCGAGACGGGGAGGACGGCGGGCCCACCCGGCGAGTGGCGTGCCGCGGGACCCGTGAGGGGGTCGGGCCCGCGTTCGCGTGTGCCCGGGGACGGCCGCCTGCCGTCCGCGCCGCCCCCCGGTCGGCGCGCACCCCCGCCCCGGAGGCGCCATGCCCGCACGCCTGCGCCCGCTCGGCTCTTGCCCGTTGCTCCTACTGCTCGGCCTCGCGCTGGGCTGCGGAGGGGGCGGGGGCCTGCCCCCTCCCGGTGGCGTGGGGACGGGCTCGCTCGCCGGCACGCTGCTGCTCGCCGAACCCGGCGTCGGCGTCGTGCTCGAGGCCGAACCCAACGACGCAGCCGACTCCGCCCACGTCCTGGGCACGCTGCGGCCGGGTCAGAGCCTGGTCGTCCACGGGCACATCAGCTCCGCCGCCGGCGTGGACCCGTTCGACGGCTTCCAGCTGCTCGCGCCCGAACGCGTGCGCGTCACCGCCACGCTCGCCTACTCCGCCGCCGGCGGGACCGACCTCGACCTGGGCGTCTTCGACCTGCTCTCGTTCCAGTTCGTGGAGACGTTCCTGAGCACCTCCGCGCCCGAGATCGGGACGTTCCACGCCCAGGGCGCCTTCGACCTCGTCGTGGAGGCCTACGCCGGCGCAGGCGACTACGTGCTCACGATCGTGGCCGTGGCGGCCGGCGATCCGGTGGGGGAGCGGGAGCCCAACGGCGCCTTCGCAGAGACCCAGGCCCTGGGCGAGCTGAGCGAGGGGCAGACGCTCACCTGGGCCGGGCAGGCCGACGCCGCCTCCGACCGCGTCGAGGTGGCCAGCGTGGGCTTCCCGGCGGCCTCGAGGCTCTCCCTCAGCCTGGCCTTCCCCGCCGGCGCCGACTTCGACGTCGAGGTGCACGACGCTACGCTGAACCTCGCGGCTCCCTCGCTGCTCTCGGCGTTCGAGTCCCCCTCGGCGAACCCCGAGACGGGAGCCGTGCCGATCCGCGCCGGCTCGTTGATCACGCTGCGCGTGATCGCCTACGCGGGGAGCGGCCCCTGGCGCCTGACGCTGGGCGCCGGCCCGGCAGCCTCCTCGACCGCCCGTGCGTTCGTCGGGGAGGCCCGGGGCGTCGCCCCCCGGCACCTGGAGGCCGCGCGGCGCAAGCCCGGCGCCGGCGCCACGGCCTTCGGGCGGCTGACGCGCGAGCTCGTGCCGGGCGAGGCCCTCGTGGGCTGGCGCCGCGGCGCTCCGGCGGGCGACGGGGGTGCGCTGCGGCTGCGCGCCAGCAGGCCTCACCCCGACGACGTCCGGGCCGGCGGCGACGGGTCCGGCGCGGGCGTCGCGCGGCTCGAGGTGGACGTGCCGCTGGGGGCCGACCCCGAGGAGCGGGCGCGTGCCACGCTCGCGCGCGTGGCCGCGCTGGCGTCGCTGCCCGACGTGGCCTACGCCGAGGTGAACGGCGTGCGCCGCGCGACGGCCGTCCCCGACGACCCGTACTACAACCTCCAGTGGGGCTACCCGCTGCTGCGGCTGCCGGAGGCCTGGAACCTCAGCACCGGCAGCGCGGCCGTCGTCGTGGCCATCCTGGACACGGGTCGCACGGCCCACCCCGACCTCGCGGCCAACCAGGTCGGCGGCTACGACATGATCAGCAGCGCCACCCGGGCCCGCGACGGCGACGGGCGCGACCCTGACCCCACCGACGTGGGCGACCGGGAGGGGGGCGGCGGCGCCTCCTCGTTCCACGGCACGCACGTGGCGGGGACCCTCGGCGCCGTGTCGGGCAACGGCATCGGCGTCGCCGGCGTGTGCTGGAGCGTGCGGCTGATGCACGTGCGCGTGCTCGGGCAGGGCGGCGGCTCGGACGCCGACATCGCCGACGGCATCCGTTACGCGGCCGGGCTCCCCAACGCCTCCGGAGCCCTTCCGGCGCAGCGGGCGCAGGTGATCAACCTGAGCCTGGGCGGCGCCGGCTTCAGCCAGACGATGCAGGACGCGGTCACCGCGGCCCGGGCCGCGGGGGTGGTCGTCTTCGCCGCCACGGGCAACGAGAACAGCGGCGGGCTCTTCTCGCCTGCGGGCCTGGCCGGCGTGATCGGCGTCGGCGCCGTGGACGCGCAGCGCGTGCGCGCGCCCTACAGCAACTACGGCTCGGCCGTGGACCTGGCCTGCCCGGGCGGCGACGTCTCCGTGGACCGCACGGGCGACGGCTACGGCGACGGCGTGCTCTCGACCCTCTACGACGACACGGTCAGCCCGCCGCGCGCGACCTACGCCTTCTACCAGGGCACCTCGATGGCCTGCCCGCACGCGGCCGGGGTCGCGGCCCTGATGCTGTCGGTGGCCCCGGGGCTCACGCCCGACCAGGTGGAGTCGCTGCTGCGGGCCCACGCCGTGGACCTGGGCGCACCGGGGCGGGACGACCTGTACGGCAGCGGCCTCGTGGACGCCTACCGCAGCGTGCTCGCGGCTCAGGGGGGCGGGGGCACGGGAGCCCCCCGGCTCGTCGTCTCGCCCACGGCCCTCGACCTGGGCACGACGGAGACGACGGCCGACGTGCTCGTCGCCAACGGCGGGGGCGGGCTGCTCACCGTCGGCGACCCCCAGGTGGACACGGCCGGCGGCGGCCCCTGGCTCTCGGCCAGCCTCGTCGGCCCCGGCGACGGCACGCGCACGGCCGCCGCGGTGCGCGTGCGCGTGAGCCGCGCCGGGCTGGCGGAGGGGGCCTACGCCGGCCGCGTGACGGTGCCCTCGGACGGCGGCTCGGCCGACGTGCAGGTCCTCTTGCGGGTGGGCGCGGGCGCGCAGGCGCCCGACCTGACGCTCTACGTGCTGGCCGTCGACCCGGCCACCGGCGAGACCGTCGCCGAGGCCCGGGTGGAGGCGGCGCGGGGGCTCGCCTACGAGCTGGCCGGGCTCGCGCCCGGCCGATACCTGCTCTTCGCGGGCACGGACCTGGACGGCGACGGCTGGATCTGCGACGCGGGCGAGTGGTGCGGCGCGTGGCCGGTCCTGGGCGCGGCCCAGGAGGTCGAGGTCCGGGCGGACGGCCGCGTCACGGCGCTGGACTTCGTCGTCGGCCCCGACCTGCGGCTGGCCGGCGCCTCCGCCGGAGGGGGCCCCTCGGACGCCCACGCCGAAGGGGCGCCCGGCCCGGGCGCCCGTCGGCGCGCCGCCTGCCTCACGCGCTGACCCCGACCGGCCTGCGAGCGGGTAGTGTCCTCCTTTGCCCTCTGAAGGCTGGACTGAGGCACACCGGGGCGCTGGATGGGAGGCGGAAGGCCCGCAGCGGCGAGGCCGCGTATGCGGCCTACGTAACGAGCCGATGCGGGCCTGAGCGCCCCCAGCCCAGCGCGCCGTCCGCGCGCAGGGGCAGCAAACTAGGACACCACCTGCGAGCGCGGCCGCAGGAGCCGGTCCTGCTACCGTGCGCCGATGGCCATCCCCCCCGTCCCGGCCCGCACGACCTTCCTCGCGCACCTCAAGCGCGCCTTCGGCTGGAACCTCGCGCGCGTGGTGCCCTCCGGCGCCGAGGCGCAGACGCTCGCGCAAGCGGGCGTGACCGAGCCCACCGCCCAGCGCTACGCCGCCTGGAGGCGCAGCCTGCTGCTGGTGGCGCTGATCCCCACGCTGCTCGTGGCCGGCCTGGCCGCGTGGGGCCTGGCCGAGGAGGACTTCGACGGCTACCGGCCGCTCGGGCTCGCGCTCTCGGGCGTCTGGATGCTCGTCCTGCTGGTCCTGCTCGTGGCCCTGCTGCGGGGGCTGCGTGGCTGGCGACGCCCCGACGCGGGGGCGCGGATGCTGCTGGGGGCGTGGCTGGCCGCGTTCCTGCTGCCGCTGGTGCAGGCGCTCGTCCCGGAGGGCCTGCTCTACCACGTCGAGCCGCTCCCGGCCTCGGCGGCCACCCTGGCGGCGGCCGACGCCGCCGCCACGCTCGACGAGGACCTCGCCGACGTGGACGTGGCCGAGAAGGCGCAGGCGCTCCAGAACGTGACGCTGAAGCTGGTCTTCTCCGGGGCCACCTTCCTGATGCTGCTGCCCTCCCTGATCTCGTTGATCCCGGGCGCCATGAACGGCTGCCTGCGTGCGAAATCGCTGCTCCCGGCGGCCCAGCTGCCGGGGTGGCTGCTCGTGACGGTGGCGCCCGCGTTCCTGCTCTTCTGGCTGGTGATGCTCGTGCTGGTGAACCCGGCCGCCGAGAGCCCGCTGCTGGTGGCAGGCATCGCGCTGTGGGCCGGCAGCCCGTTGCTCTACACGATCCAGGCCCGCGTGTTCGTCGGGTCCCAGGCGGGGCCGGAGGGCCTGGCCCGCATCGCCCGGGCCAAGCGCGGCGTGGCCCTGCTGGGGCTCGCCGGCATCGCCTGCCTCCTCGGGTTCCTGCTCACCACCCGCGTGGTCGGCCTGCGCGTGCTGGGCACGGAGCCCGAGCGCGCGTTCGACGTGCGCCTGGACGAGCACCGGGGGGAGGATCACGCGCTCGGCTGGACGGAGGTCAAGGAGGCCTACGCCGAGTCCGACAGCCTCGTCTTCGCCCTCGACCCCTCGTGGTTGCAGCTGGTGCTCGACGTCGTCGCCAAGCTGCTCATCGCCACGGCGGTCTTCATGCACCTGGTGCTGCGGGCCACCCTGGCTTCGTGGCGCGACGAGCGTGCGCTGCGCGAGGGGGGCGCCGCGGCCGCCCACGACGCCGGGGCGGCCGCCACCCTGGCGGCGCTGCGCGGGTAGCCGACGCGTGCGCGCGAGCCGCCGTGAGCTGCTCCGACGCCTGGTCATCGCCACCGTCGCGGCGCGAGTCCTGCGTCTGCGTCCCGCCCGCGCCGACGAGGAGGCGTCGGGGGAGCGCGTGGTCGTCGTGGGGGCGGGGGTGGCGGGCCTGACCGCCGCGCGGACGCTGGCGGAGGCCGGCCGGCGCGTGGTGGTGGTGGAGGGTCGTGAGCGCATCGGCGGCCGCGTGGTCACCAGCCGGACCTGGAGCGACCTGCCCTGCGACCTGGGGGCGTCGTGGATCCAGGGCGCGAGCGGGAACCCGATCGCGGACCTGGCCGAGGCCTGGGAGCTGCCGACCCGGGCCACCGACCCCGGCGAGGCCACCGTGCTGCGTCCCGGGGGACGCCGCGTCACCGCGCAGGAGGCTCGGGCGATCGACGAGGGGCTCGCGCGGCTCCTGGGCGCCGTCGAGGAGGAGCGGGCGCGTCGCGCCGATGACGGGCTGGGGCTGGGCCTGGGCCCGGTCGTCGCCCGGCTGCTGGCCGAGGCGGTGCAGGAGGGCGAGCTGACCGCCGGGCAACGGGCCGACCTCGAGCAGGCCCTGGCCGCGGCGATCGAGAACGAGTACGCGGCCGACCTGGACGACCTCTCGCTGCTGCACTACGACGCGGCAGAGGGCACGGGCGGCGCGCACCTGCTGCTGCCGCGGGGCTACGACGAGGTCCCCCGGCGGCTGGCGCAGGGCCTCGACGTGCGCCTCGGGCACGTCGTCACCGCCGTGGAGCACGGCGAGGCGGGCGTGCGCGTGGTCACCTCCAAGGGCAGGCTCGAGGCCGAGCGCGTCGTCGTCACCCTGCCCCTGGGCGTGCTCAAGCAGGGCGCCGTGTCGTTCCGGCCCGCGCTGCCGGCCCGCAAGCTC
>CAZPOZ010000051.1:0-10705 GCA_964588235.1 uncultured Planctomycetales bacterium | reverse complement strand
CGCCAGGGGCCGCGCGCTGCGTCGCTTTGAGGGGCTGGTCGCCGGAGGACGCTCCGCGGCCCTCGACGGCGTGGGCCGCGTCGCGCTCCTGGGGCGGCGGGATGGAACGGCCGATCTCCACGACGTGGTCAGCGGCGAGCGGCTCCGCACCTACGCCAGCCCGGGGGGCGCGGCCCTCCCGTCCGTGGCCATCGGGTCGGGGGATCGCCTGCTCGTCGGCGGTGGGGCGGACGGGGCGCTGCGCGTCTGGCGGCACGACCGCCCCAAGGAGCCTCAGCGGCTGCTCAGGCTCCACGCAGGGCCCATCGAGGAGGTCGCCTTCTTCCCGGGCGGGGCGCACGTGGCCACGGCGGGCGCCGACGGCCTCGCCAAGCGCGCCAGCCTCGCGGGCGACGACGTCGTCACGTACGCCGGCGCGACGGGGCCCCTGCACGCGGTCGCGGTCTCTCCCGACGGACGCCTGGTGGCGACGGGGGGCCAGGATGGCCGGGTGCGCCTCTACCGCGCCGCCGGCGGTGCCGCGCTCCGGACCTTCGACGCCCACGCCAAGGACGTCCGCGCCCTGGCGTTCTCCCCCGACGGTCGCCTCGTGGTCACCGGCGGCGACGACGGCAAGGTGCGCCTGTGGGAGGCGGCGACGGGGCTCGTCGGCGGCGAGCTGACCGGGGACACCGGCCGCGTGCGCGGCCTCTCCTTCGCGGGGTCGGACGGGCGGGCGTTGGTGACGGCCGGCACGGAGGGCGTGCCGCGGCTGTGGGACCTGTCGCGGGACGAGGTCGTCCGGTCGTTCGAGGGGCGGGGCCACCCGCTCTGGAGCACGTCCTTCTCCGACGACGGCCGGTACCTGCTCACCACCACCTCGCAGGCCACGGTCCACGTCTGGCGACTCCTGGGCGGTGGCGAGGTGGCGCGGTTCGGCGGGGGCGGGGAGGCGGTGCGCGTCGCGGCCTTCCTCCCGGGCGGCCGCCGCCTGCTGACGGGCGCTCAGGACGGGCGTCTGCGGCTGCACGTCACGGACGCCGGGGCGGGAGCGTCCCCGCAGGTGCTCGAGGCCGGGTTGGGCCCCACGACGGCGTTGGCCGTGAGCGCGGACGGGTACCGGGCGCTCAGCGGCGACACGACGGGTGAGATCGTGCTCTGGGACCTGGCCGCCGGGAAGCCGGCGCGCAGGTTCCGCGGCCACACGAAGGCCGTGCTCTCCGTGGCCTTCGCCCCCAAGGGCCAGGCGATCGTCTCCGGCGCCGAGGACCGGACGGTGCGCTTCTGGGACGCCGCCAGCGGCGCCCTGCTGCGCACCCTCGAGACCGAGGCGGCGCCCCAGCGCGTGCTCTACGCCCCCCCCGACGGACGCCTGGTGGCCTGGCGCTCGCAGGACCTCGAGGTCGTCCTGGCCGAGGCCGCCACCGGCCGCGTCGTCGGCCGGCTGCCCGAGCTGGGCGCGCCGGCCACCGACCGGCACACCCAGGCGATCACGCGCCTGTGCTTCTCGCCCGACGGCGCCGCGCTGGCGACCTGCTCCTGGGACAAGACCGCGAAGGTCTGGGACGTGTCGTCGCGGCGCCTGACGCACACGCTGGTCGGCCACGGCAGCGACATCGAGGACGTCGCCTGGTCGCCCGACGGGCGTCACCTCGCGACGGCCTCGCCGGACCAGACCTGCCGGCTGTGGAACCCCGCCGACGGCGTGCGGGTCTGCTCGCTGATCTCCTTCCGGGACGGGACGTGGGCCGTCTTCGACCCCGAGTGGCGCTTCGCCGCCTCCAACGGCGGCGAGGTCGAGGGGCTGCACTGGGTGCTGGGCGACGAGAGCGTGGCGCTCGACCAGCTCAAGGAGAGCTTCTACGAGCCCAACCTCCTGCCGCAGCGGCTGGGCCTGGTCGACGAGCGCCCGCGGCCCGTGGACCCGCGGTCGATCCCTGCGCTGCACCCCGCCGTCGAGGTCGAGGGGCCCACGGCCGAGAGCCCCGAGCTGCGCATCCGCCTCACGAACCGCCGCGGCGGCATCGGCCGCGTCGTGGTGCGGGTGAACGGCAAGGAGCGCACGGCCGACGCCCGCGGCGAGAAGCCCAGGCCCGACGCGGCCTCGCTCGCGCTCGAGCTCGACCTGGCCCACGATCCGCGCGTCCTCCCGGGCGAGAACAACGTCATCGAGGTCGAAGCGTGGAACGCGGCCGGCACGCTGCGCAGCCGCGGCATGGAGCTCGTCTGGCGCGCGCCCGGACGGCGCAGCGAGACCCCGCGCCTGCACGCCATCGCCTGCGGCGTGTCCGACTACGCGGGCGTCGCCATCGACCTGCGCTACGCCGCCAAGGACGCGGAGGACTTCGCGCGCGCGCTGCGGATCGCCGCGGGCGGGCTGCTGGGCCCGTCGCAGGTGGACGTGCAGCTGCTCACCTCCCCCGCGACGGCGGACGGCGTGCCCGCCACCGCGGCCAACCTGCGGGCGGCGTTCGCCACGGCGGCACGGGTGGCGCGCCCCGACGACGTCTTCGTGGTCTACCTCGCCGGTCACGGCGTCACGGAGGGGGGGGCCGAGGGCGACTTCTGGTTCCTGGGCGCGGACGCGACCACCACCGACCTCGCGCGGCTGGCCGACCGGGCCGTGGCGTTGGCGAGCCCGGAGCTGACGGCGCTGATCAACGCCGTGCCCGCCGTCAGGCGCCAGGTCCTGGTTCTGGACACCTGCGCCTCGGGCCGCCTGGCCGAGCAGCTGTCCGCCGGCCGCGGCCCGCCCTCGGGGCAGACCCGGGCGTTGGACCGGCTCCAGGACCGGACGGGCATGTTCGTGCTCGCGGGCTGCGCGGCCGACCAGTCCTCCTACGAGTCGAACGCCTACGGTCAGGGGCTGCTCACCTACGGCCTCCTGCTGGGCCTCTCCTGCGGCTGCGGTACGCGCGACGGCGAGTACGTCGACGTGGCCACCTGGTTCCAGTTCGCGCAGGACACCGTGGCGCGCGTGGCCGACGAGCTGGGGCTGGGCGGGGTGCAGCGCCCCCTGCTCGCCTCGAGCCGCCGCGCCACCTCCTACGACGTCGGGCGGGTCACCGACGACGACCGTCGCGGCATCCCGATCCAGGCCGTCAAGCCGCTCTTCGTGCGGGCGTCGTTCCAGGAGGCCTCCACGCCGGGGGACGGGCTGCAGCTGACGGCGGCCGTGAACCGCGCCCTGTACGACGTTCCTCCGCAGGCCGACGGCCGGCTGCCCCTGGTCTTCATGGACACCGACACGATGTCCGGGGCCCACCAGATCAGCGGTCGGTACGTCGTGGAGGCGGGGCGCGCCCGCGTGGACGTGCGCCTGGGGCCCTCCGGCGAGGCGGCCACGGACTCCTTCTCCGTCGAGGGCGCCGTCTCGCAGGGTCCGGACGTTCGCGCGCTGGCCGCGCGCGTGGTGGCGGAAGCCTCACGCCGCGTCGCCTCCCGGTAGCGTCGGGGGGAAGGCTATCGCGCGCCCCAGAGCACCCAGCCGGCCCAGCACTCCGCCGAAGCCCAGCGGCCCCCGTCCATCGTGCGCACGCGCTCCTGGGCGCTGCGGAGCGCGGTCACCGGCGCTTGCCGCGGATCCCGGTCCAGCGCCGCGTAGAGGGCGCGCATGAGCTCGGCCGTCGGCGCGTCCGGGACCTTCCAGAGGCTGGCGACGACGCGTGGCGCCCCCGCCAGGAGGAACGAGCGCACCAGCCCGGAGACGCCGTCGCCGACGCCGTAGGGGTCGGTGCCGGTGTCGCAGGCCGAGAGCACCACCAGGTCGGTCTGCAGCCTCAGCGGCACGACCTCCTGCGCGGTGAGCAGCCCGTCGGTCAGGGCCAGGCCCGAGAGCGACGGCTGGGTCGGATGCGTGATGCCGTGCACGGCGAAGTGGACCGTCTGGAGCGGCTGGCCCCGCGAGGCGGCGATCGCGCGCAGGAGTCCGGCAGCCGTGGCCTCGCCGTCCACCAGCGCCTGGCCGCGGCCCTCGGCCACCGCGCGCGCCTCCGCGGCGGCGCTGGGGAGGCGCCCGAGGCGGCGCAGTCCGCGCGCCGCAGCGACGTCCCCCGACGCCGGGAACAGCGCGAGCGAGAGGTCGTCCCCCGTGGCCCGGCCGTCGTAGTCGGTGATGCCCAGGGCCAGGCGCCGCTGCCCCCGGCGCGCCGAGCGGCCCTTGAGCCAGAGCAGGAGCGACCCCGAGTTCTGCAGGGTCACGTCGGGGCCGCGCGTGCCGAGCAGCGCGGTGAAGGGGACCGTCGAGAGCGGGCCCTCGGGCAGGACCGCCACGTGCCGCAGGGCCGCCGGAAGCTCCAGGGGCTCCACCAGAAGCGCGCGCAGGCGCGCCAGCCGCGCCTCCAGCTCGGCCGCGCGCGCCGCCGCCCCCTCGCCCGGCCCCTGCTCGGCGGCTGCGCTCGCCGCCGCGCGCAGCGCCAGGATCTCCCCCTCGAGGGCGCCGCCCTGGCCCAGCTCGACGAGCCGCGCCGCCGCGCTCGTCAGGACGAGCGCCCACACGGGACGCGGGCCGCGCCAGACGTACGCGACCAGCGCCTCGTCGCGCGCGAGGGCCCGCTGGACGGCGGGCAGCGTGGCCAGATCGACGCTCCCTCCCAGCTCGCCCGCGACCCCTTCCGGAGGGGCACGCAGGGCTTCCGCGGCCTGCTGCTGCCGCGCGAGCACGACCGCCTCGACCTCCCGCGTCCGTCGCTGGAGCTCCTCCAGCCCGAGGCGCTGCTCGCGCGCCTCGCGGCGACGCTGGCGCGCCGCACGCTCCTGGGCGATCAGGGCCTCGCGTCGGGCGCGCTGCTCGGCCGGCAGCAGCAGCTCGTACAGCCGCGAGCGCCCCCCCAGGCCGCTCAGGAGCCGGATGCCTCTCCCGGCCTCCAGGAACGACCACAGGCTGGCGAGGTCGCCCCGGCGTCGCGCCGCCTCCAGGCCTGCCCCCAGGGCCTGTTGCAGCACCAGGCCGCGGAAGGTCCTCGCCGTGGAGCACTCCAGCCCGTCGACGCGGCCCACGAGGCCGTCCACGTAGCGGCGGCACGCGCTCACGCAGTCGGCGTCGCGTCCGCTCCCGCCCAGGGCCCAGGCGAGCCCCCCGAGCAGGTCGAGCCGCGCCGACTCGCTCCCCTCGGCCTCGTCGGCGTCGGTCAGCGCCTCCTGGAGCGACTCCACGGCGGCTGGCCACCGGCCCTGAGCGGCCCGGCACCGGGCCAACGCCTCGCGCAGCAGGGAACGGGTGGCAGGGGGGAGGGGCTCACCAGGCCGGCGGAGCGCATCCTCGAGCCTGGCCACGACCTCCGCATCCACGCTGCCGGCGACCTCGAACCAGCCGCAGGCCGCCAGGCACTGCCATGCGGCGGCCTCCTGGCCCAGCTCGACGAACCGCGCGTAGGCCTCGGCCCCGTCGCGGCGCGCCTGGTCGGCCTCCCCCTGCAGGAACTGCGCACGCGCCCGGTTGGCCAGGAGCAACGCCACCAGGGCGGGCGCGCCGCGCGGCATGGAGCGCGCCTCCGCCAGGAGCTCGGTCTGAAGGGCCAGGGCGCGCTCCGGCATGCCCAACAGCTCGAACAGCGCCGACTCCTGGAAGCGCAGCTCGATCCTGGCCTGGCGCGGCGCCTCGACCGACGTGCCCCGGGGCGCGACCTCGTCGAGGAGCTCCGCCGCCCGGCGCAGCGAGGACCAGGCCCGGGTGACGTCGCCCGCGGACGATCCGAGCATGGCGGACATCGTCCAGCAGTCGGTGGCCGGCAGGAGGAGTCCCAGCCGCTCGTAGGCCAGGGCGGCGTCCTCGCTCGCCCGTCGCGCCTCCGGAACCACGTCGAGGTACGCCGCCACGTACGCCAGGGCGTGCAGCGTGCGGGGCCCGAACGGCCGGTCCAGGTGAGGCTCCGCCACCCAGGCCGCGTCGCGGAGCGTGGCCAGCGCCTCGGCGTGGGCGTCGCGCGCCCGTTGGGCCTCCGCCAGCCCGCGCAGGGCCGCCACCTCCGCCGCGCGCCAGCCGACGTCGGCGGCGAGCTCGCGTGCTCGTTGCCAGACGGCTTCCTCCTGCTCGGCGGGGCTGCGCGACGCCGCGTGGGCGCGTGCCCGCGCCCACGCGACCCGCGCCGCGCGCCGCGGCGAGCGCCCACGCGCCGGCTCCAGGGCCTGGTCGAGGGCGGCGAGGCGTCCCTCCTGCTCCCGCGCCGGCCGCGCGAGCGCCTCGCGCAGCGCGGCGCGGTGCGCGGTCGCCTCCGGGTCGACGGCCCCGGGGGCAGTCGCCTCCGGCCCCCGGGGCAGGTCCGAGGTGGGCCCCGCGGCAGCGACCCAGGCCCGCGCGCCCGCGGCGTCACCGCGTGCGCGGAGCTCGTCGAGGACCTCCCAGGGGTCGGGCTCCTCGTCCCGCGCCCAGGCCCCGAGGTCGCCGGCACGCCCCGCGGCCAGGGCTCGACCCACCTCCTGCGCCCGCTCCTCGGCGCTGGGCGGGGGCGCCGTCGGCGCCTCCTCGGCGCCGGCGCCCCTCAGGAGCAGGAGCGGTGCCAGGCAGGCCATCCACCTCGGAACGCGGGCGATGCGCTGGATCAAGCGGCTCCGGGCCTTCGTCGGCCGTCGCGGGGACGCCCCCGGCGAGATCGTATCCGAAGCGCCCTCCGGGCATGCCGGGTAGCATCCGGCCCCGGCGGCTGGACCGGAGGTTCACGTGCGTCGTCTCGCGCAGGGCACGACCCGGGGCGCACGCGGTCCGGGCACGCGCCCTGCCCGGTGGCTCGCCTGCGCCGCGCTCGCCAGCCTGCTCTGCGCCTGCGGATCGGAGGAGCACCGCTCGCGCGGCCTCTCCGACTACGAGTTCCGCGACGCCGCGAGCGTCCTCTACGGCAACCGGCACCTCGGGCGACGTCCGGCCGTCGTGAACTCCTCGCGCGTCTACGCGGCCATCGCCGAGTACCGGCAGATCCTCGACGAAGGGCTGCGGGACGACGTGCCCAAGTACCACGTGCTCCTCAAGCGGGCCTCCGAGCGCTTCCTGAAGGCGCTGCGCGCCGCCGCGAGCGCCGCGGGCCACGACGTCGTGGCGGAGGTCGGGACGGTGCGCCTCCTGCGCGCCGGCGTCGCGGAGCCGCCCGACCTCACCGAGGCGACGATCGCGAGGCTGAACTGAGCGACCCGGGCGTTCCTCGCCGGCACGGCCGCTCGCCCGCGGCGGGCCCACGGCGCCTGCGCCGGGCCCTGGGGATCGTGCTGGCCACCGTCGCGTTGGCGGCCGTCGGCGCCTGGGGGATCCTCCAGGAGCTCAGGCGCCGTGCCGCGCCGCCGCCCCCGCCCGAGGGGCTCGCGGTGCAGGCCGAGACCTACGCGCTGCTGGTCGGATGCGGGGAGTACCCGTACCTGCGCCGACCCGGCCAGGAGGAGGACTACGAGCGCAACGTCCGGCTGCGGGCACCCCCGAACGACGTCGCGCTGCTGGCCGGCGCGCTCGAGCGCTACCTGGGCGTGCCGCGGGCCAACATCGACGTGCTCACCGGCTGGCCCGAGGAACCGGAGCGCCGCCCCACGGCCGCGAACCTCCTGGCGAGCCTGGACCGCCTCGCCCGGAGGGTGAGGCCCGGTGCGCACGTGGTGTTCCACTTCTCGGGCCACGGCTCGCAGCAGGCCGACGAGGACGGGGACGAACCCGACGGATGCGACGAGGTGCTGCTGGCGGCCGACGTCGGCACCGCCGACCCGCGGACCGGAGCGTCCCTGGGCCTGGTGCGCGACGACGAGCTCGCCCTGCGCCTGCGCGCGCTGCGCGCGGCGGGGGCGACCGTGTGGGCCCTCCTGGACTGCTGCCACTCGGGCACGGCCGCGCGCGGGCCGTCCCGCGCGTCCGGGCTGGACCCGGCCGAGGCCGCCGAGCTGCGTACCCGCGGCCTGGACCCACGACGGCTCGGCCTCTCGGCACCGAGCCCGCGGGGCGGGCGCGGTGCGCGGCGCGAGGCGATCTTCGACGAGCTCGGGCCGCTCGAGGGCCTCGCGACGTTCGCCGCCGCGCACGACGACGAGGAAGCGGTGGAGCTGACGCTGCCTCGTGGACGCTTCGCCCCCGACCGCGTGCCGCACGGGCTGCTCACGTTCGCGGTCGTGAACGCGCTGCGCCGCCACCTGGGTCAGCTCACGCTGGCCGAGCTCGGCGACCTGGTGCTCGAGGAGTACCGGCGGATCCCCTGGCGCGAGGCGACGCCGCTCGTCACGGGCGACCGGACGCTCCGCGCGGGCACGGGGCGCCGCGAAGGCGGCACCGTGCTCGTCTTCAGGCGCACGGAGGGGGGCCTGGCGGTGGACGCGGGAGCGCTGCGGGGGATGACCCCCGGGAGCGTCGTGGAGATCTTCCGGCCGGGCCGGCTGGGCCTGCCCGACGCCGCGCTGGCGCGCGCCGTGGTGGATCGCGTGGAGCCCACGCGGTCCTGGGTCGTCGGCGTCGCGGGGGGGGGCTCCCTCGAGGGCGTCCCCGACGGCGCGCCGGCGCTGCTCGTCTCCCTGGCCCCGGGCGGCGAGCCCCTCGCGCTCGCGCTGCTCGAGGCGGACGGGAGCGCCGCGGACGCCGGCGATGCGGCGCTCGCGCGCCTGCTTCCCGATCCCGCACGGCGTGAGCGCCTCCTGATCCGTGCCCCCTGGGAAGCCGACTGCTGGCTGCGGCCGCTCGAGGGGCCCGGCGCGGGCCGGGGGCCGTGGCTGCTGGTCCCCACGGGCCTCGACTCCGATCTCGAGCCCCTGGAGACGGAGGCCGACGGCGTGGCCGAGCGGTTGGAGCGGCTGCGCCGCGCCCGTGCCCTGCGGCGCGCCGCCGCCTCCGGGCCGTTGGCCGGCGTGCCCGAGGGCGTCCGCGTGGAGGTGCAGGTGCACGCCGAGGGGCAGGCGCCCCGGCCGTGGAGCCCCGGCCTCTCGCTCGCTCCTGGCGAGCAGATCGACGTTCGCCTGCAGAACGCCACCGGCGAGGACGTGGACGTGGCCTTGCAGGGGTTGAGCTGGGAGCAGGAGCACGTGCCCCTCGTCCAGCGCCACACCCTCGCTCGGGACGACCGCGCGTCGCGGAGCCTGCTGCCCGCCGAGGTCCTGCTCGCCCTCAACGACGACGGCGCTGGGCGCGAGAGCCTCCTGCTGGTGGTGGCCGTACGGCCCCGCGACGGCGTGGCGCTCAGCCTCGCCCCGCTGTCACCGAAGCCGGGCGCCCGGGCGTCGCCGCCCGCGGCCGGCGCCGGGGCGGGGGCCGCGCCCCCGGACGATGCGCTCGCCTACCTCGGCGCGCGCGAGCCGGGCGCCCGCGGGGGAGGGCCACCCGTGCACCTGGGGCTGATGGAGATCAGCTGGTGCACCAGCTGGGGACGCCTGGGGCTGCCTCCCGGCGTCGAAGCCTGCCTGACGGCGATCGCGGCCCCGGCGGACCTCGGGCCCGCGCCTGCCGCGGAGCCCGACGAGCCCCGCCTGTGGAGGGTTCCCTGGACCCTCGCGGGCGTGCTCCCCGGACGGCCCCCGCGCGGTGCCGATCCCGGACAGGCCGCGGTCCTGGTCCTCAAGGCGCGCCGCCCTGCCCCGCAGGAGCCCGTGCTCGGGCTGTTCCTCGACGCGGACGGCGACGCGGGCTTGGAGGAGGGCCTGGATGCTGCGGCGCTCTCGGCCCTGGCGCAGCGCCAGCGAGAGGGCAGCCTGCCCGTCGAGCTGGCGCTGCTGATCGACGCGGAGGGCTGCTGGGCTGCCTACCCTCGCAGCGTGGGGGACACGAGGCTCGGCCACGTCCGCGTGGCCAGCCCCCACGCGGCCCACCGCGCCGGAGAGCGCCACGATCTGGGGCCCGGGGGCTGGACCTGCCGCGCGACGGCCGGGCCCTGGCTCTCGACGCGGCTCGTGCCGACGCCCGCCGGGCACGCGCGCGCCCGCCTGTTCGCGGCCCTCACGGAGCTGCGCAGGCCCGCGCCGGAGAGTCCGGCGGGGAAGTGAGCCTGCGCCCTTGCCCTGGGGGCGGGCGCTTGCTAGCGTTCCGCCGACGGTCCGCGCCGCGCATCGGCCTGCGGACCCGGATGGGAGGCTGACGATGACCTCGACGCCCGTGGTGCGGGCGGCCCTGTTCGGGCTGCTGGCGCTGCTGATCACCTCCTGCGGCGCCAAGGAGGGAGCGGAGGATCCCGATGCGAAGCGGCGTCCGCCGCCGCCGCTGACGAAGCTCAAGCTCAAGAACCTGAGCCCCGAGCAGCCCGCCTCCGCGCGCGTGGACGGCACCCAGGCGGGGCGCTCCAAGCCCCCGCTCACGGTGGGCCCCGTGGCCCCCGGCCAGGAGTCGATCAACACGCCTCCCGGCGCGGAGGCCGTGGACGCGCTCAGCGTCACGGTCACGATGCATCCGTCCGGTCCGGTGCTGCACGGCCAGGGTTCCTGGCCGGGCGCGTTCGTCGGCGAGGTGCACGTGGAGACGGCCGGTGCCATGCCCACGGTGACCGTCCACTTCGCCACCGGTCAGCCCCCGGCCACGCTCCCGCTCGGGCCCTGAGTCCCGCCGCGGCCGCTCCCCTGCGCGCGTCAGCGCTGGGCGCGCAGGTCGAAGCGGTCGAGGTTCATCACCTTCGTCCAGGCTCGCACGAAGTCGCGGACGAGCTTGGGCTGCCCGTCGCTCGAGGCGTACACCTCGGCGAGCGCGCGCAGCTCGGAGTGGGCGCCGAAGACGAGGTCCACGGACGTGGCCGTCCAGCGCACCTGACCGGTGGCCCGGTCACGGCCCTCGTACACGTCCGGGTCG
>CAZPOZ010000050.1:0-10751 GCA_964588235.1 uncultured Planctomycetales bacterium | reverse complement strand
CGAGCCGCGAAGGCAGCTCGCGCTGGAGCAGCCGGCGGAAGGCGTACGCGGTGGGGAACGGACGCGGCTCGACCGAGAGCGGCAGCAGGCCGCAGGCGTCCACCGTCTCCAGCCGCACGTCCAGCCGCCGCGCCGCCGCGGCGCGCAGGCGCGGCAGGAAGAAGCCCGGCCAGCGGTCGCCCACCACCAGCGCCGCGCGGGCGGCCAACGCCGCGAGCAGGCCCCGCCCCGCGCCCCGGCGGGGCTCGACGTAGGGCAGGCAGGCGATGCCGGCGGCAGCCAGGCGCCGGGCGTTGTCGCGCATGCCCTCGAGCACGAAGCGGTGCAGCCGGTCGGAGGCGTGCGGGTAGTCGGCCCGCAGCGCCTCCAGGACCACGAGCGGCAGGCCCAGGGCCTGCGCGCGCGCGAGCGCGTGCTCCAGCGCGAAGTTGAAGCGCGTGCGGCGGAAGGCCGTCATCCAGTAGAGCACGTAGGCCCCGCCCGCCCGCTGCGGCCGGTCGTTCTCGACGTACAGGCGCTCGGCCGGCGCGAGGCTCATGCGGGCCGTCCTCGCACGTGGCGCAGCGCGGGCCCCAGGGTGGGGAAGCGAAACTCGTGGCCGAGCGCGTGGAGCCGCGACGGCAGGGCCCGCTGCCCGGTCGGCGGCCCGTCCGGTTCTTCCGCCCCCCCCAGGGCTCGCGCCAGGGCCCGCGGCAGCCGCAGCAGCGCCGGCCGGCGCTCCACCGCGGCGAGCGTGCGCGCGAAGGTCTCGCGGGGGACCGGCTCCGGGGCCACGGCGTGGACCGGACCCGAGAGGCGCTCGTCGTGGAGCGCCCGCTGCACGACGTCCAGCGCGTCGTCCAGCGCGATCCACGAGATCCACGTCGCGCCGCCGGGGGAGCGCTCGGCGGGCCCCCGCCCGCCCGGGGCGCGCCGCGGGCCTCGCTCGCCGCCGCCGCCCGCGAGCAGCAGCCCCAGGCGCAGGGCCACCACGCGCACGCCGGCCTGCCGGGCGGGCTCGGCGGCGGCCTCGTAGGCGAGCGCGCGCTCGGCCTGGGGGCCCGTGCCGGGGGCGCTCTCCTCGGTGAGCGGCTCGTCGCCGCGCTCGCCGTACACGCTCACGGTCGAGGTCAGCACGAGCGTGCGCGGCGGTCGCCGCTGGCGGGCGAGCGCGGCGGCCAGCCGACGCGCCTCCTCGACGCGGTCCGCCAGGCGCTCCCCGCCCAGGTGCACGACGGCATCCACGGCCGGCTCCGGGGAGGCGTCGCCGGGCAGGGCCAGGGGCCGGTGCCCCCCCGTGGAGAGGTAGGGCCCCAGCGCCGGGCCCAGCGGTCCCCGCGAGCCGCACACCGCCACGGTGAGCGGGGCGCGGCCGGCCCAGAGGCCGTGCGCAGCCAGGTCGCCCGCCGTGAGCCGGTGGCGATAGGCGAAGGCGCGCTCGAGGTCGCGGCGGATCCGCGCGCCGGCGAGCCAGCGCCCCAGCGCGCCCAGCGGCGGGCGGTAGGTGAGCGTGTCGCGCAGCACGGAGCGACCCTGGCCCGCCGGCTCGAAGCGGTGCAGGTGGTCGAAGGCGGCGAAAGGGCCGCGCTCCTGCCGGTCGCCGAACTGCCGACCCTCCACGTGGTCGTGGTGCACGGCGCGCCAGCGCCTCCAGACCAGCGGCGCCAGGCGCAGCAGGAGCTCCACCTGGTCGCCGTCGCGGATCGTGCCCGAGCGGGAGAGCACCCGCACCGGCTGCCAGGGAGGCGCCAGGCGCTCGAAGGCCCCGGGCCGGGCGTGCCAGGCGTAGAGCGCCTCGGCCGAGGCGGGCATCGGGCTCTCGAAGGTCAGCGTCGTGAGGGGGCGCACGGCACTCCCGCGTCGGGGGTCCTGCACAGGAGCACACCGGCCCGGGCCTGCCTCGAACCGTCCGAGGGGCCGTCCCGCCCGGACCGGCCCCGCTCAGCCGCGCGCGTGCGCGCCGGCTGCGGGGGCGCTCTCGATGCGCGGGTCGAAGGCGCCGCCGGGCTCCCCGTCCGCGCCCGGGTCCCGGCGGGAACGGCCGGCGTACTGGCGCAGGGTCTCCTGCGGGGACTCGCCGAAGGTGCGCCGGTAGGCGGCGGCGAACCGCCCCAGGTGGCCGAAGCCGACCGCGTGGGCCGTCTCCGTCACGGCCGAGGGCGGTGGCTGGCGGCGGTCGGTCAGCCGCCGCCGGGCGGCCGCCATGCGCAGCCAGGTGAGGTAGGCCATGGGGGTCAGCCCCAGCCGCCGCTGGAACACGTGCTCCAGCGTGCGTGCGGGCGTGCGCGTGGCCGCGCCCAGCTGGGCGAGGTAGACCGGCTCGGCCAGGTGCTCGCGCAGGTAGCGGTCGGCCCGCTCCAGCACGGACTGCGCGCGCCGGCTCGCCCCGGTGGGCCGGAGCGCCGCGCCGCGCGCCCAGGCCCCCACGAGCAGCCGGCGCAGCAGCTCGGCCAGGCCGGCGGCGGCCGGCGCCGCCAGGGCCTCCGGCGCGCGGCGCTCCCGGTCCAGGCCCAAGGCTTCCAGCCGGGAGCGCAGCTCGCTCAGGTCGGCCCGGGGGACGCGGGCGCTGAGCACCCGCGCCCCCCGGAGGCCGGGCAGCGGCGTGCTGGTGCCGCGGACGAGACGGCGCGCCTCCGCCCGCGGGAGGAAGGCCGTCAGCCAGGCGTAGCCCGGAGCCGACCAGCCTTCGTAGACCCGCCCCGGGGGGAAGAGCAGCGCCCCCCCTTCCACCAGCGGCACGCCGTTGAGGCTGCCCCCCCCGGGCGCCTCCAGCACGATCGTGACGCTGAGCAGGTCGGGGGGGCAGACGCCGCGGCAGAAGGCAGGCGCGTCGAGCACCCCGCCCGTCAGGCCGAAGTCGCCCAGATCCACGATCCACAGCCGCCCGCAGAGCCGGGCGCCCGAGGTGGACGCCAGGAGGGGGGCGCCTCCCTTGAGGCGGGCCCGCAGCTGCTCGAGGCCGCGGAAGGGGACCCGCATGACCCACGGGCCGGCAGGCGGTCGCGTGCGCAGGTCCAGAGGCCGATCGCTCACCGCCGTGGCCGCCAAGTCAGGGGCAGGGCCCTGCGGAGGGCGGGTCCGCTCCCGCGGATGGGCCAACGGCTGGCCGCTGAAGGCCGCACCTGCCTCGCGTCACCGATCGGGGTGGCGTCGTCGTTCACCGGGGCTCCAGCGCACCCGTCCGCCAGGCGCGCGGCCAGTCTACGCAGCCCGGGCTCGTTGCGGAATCCGGCTTTCGCGCCCCGGGCCCGGGGCCGAGACTCCGCCGGCCCTGCGCTCCCGCAGGGCCGTTCCCCGGAGGCTCTCGCGTGGCCCGGTCCCGTCCCTCGCTCGCCCTCGCTCTGCTGCTGCCCCTGCTCGGCGCCGTCTCGGCCCCCCGGGCGATCGCGGACGACAAGCCGCGCCGGCCGCACATCGTCTACATCGTCAGCGACGACCAGGGCTGGAAGGACGTCGGCTACCACGGCAGCGACATCCGCACGCCCAGCCTGGACGCGCTGGCCGCCGGCGGCACGCGACTGGAGCAGTTCTACTCGCAGGCCTTCTGCACGCAGAGCCGGGCCGCGCTGCTCACCGGCCGCTACCCCTTCCGCTACGGTCTGCAGACGATCGTGATCCCCTCGGCCGGCCGCTACGGGCTGGCCACCGACGAGCGCCTGCTCTCCGACGTGCTCAAGGGCGGCGGCTACCGCACGGCGATCTGCGGCAAGTGGCACCTGGGCCACGCCGAGCGCATGTACTGGCCCCGCCAGCGCGGCTTCGACTACCAGTACGGCCCGCTGCTGGGCGAGATCGACTACTTCACCCGCGAGGCGCACGGGTTCATGGACTGGTTCCGCGACAACGAGCCGGTCAAGGAGGAGGGCTACGTCACCGACCTGATCGGCGCCGACGCCGTGCGCCAGATCGAGGCGCAGGATCCCGCCTCGCCGCTGTTCCTCTACGTGGCCTTCACCGCGCCGCACGCGCCCTACCAGGCGCCCAAGGCCCACCTGGACGCCTACGCCCACCTCGGCGACCCCTCCCGGCGGGCCTACGCGGCGATGATCACGGCGATGGACGTCCAGATCGGGAACATCGTCGCCGCCCTGGACAAGAAGGGCATGCGCAAGGACACGCTGATCGTCTTCCAGAGCGACAACGGCGGGCCGCGCTCGGCCAAGGTGACGGGCGAGGTGGACATGTCCGGAGGGGGCATCCCCTGCGACAACGGTCCCTGGCGCGAGGGCAAGGGCACGCTCTACGAGGGCGGCAACCGCGTGATCGCGCTGGCCAACTGGCCGGGCCGGGTGCGGGCCGGGGCGGTGTGCGACGCGCCCATGCACATGGTGGACATGCTCCCGACCCTCGCCGGGCTGGCCGGCGCCCCGCTGACGGGCACCAAGCCCCTGGACGGCGTGGACGTCTGGGGCAGCATCGCCGAGGGCAAGCCCTCGCCGCGCACCGAGGTCGTCTACAACATCGGGCCCTTCATCGCCGGGCTGCGCCAGGGCGACTGGAAGCTGGTGTGGCGCACCGTGCTGCCGTCGCAGATCGAGCTGTTCCACCTCGGCCAGGATCCCTACGAGACGAAGAACCTGGCGGAGCAGGAGCCGGCGAAGGTCGCCGAGCTGCAGCGCCGCATCGAGGCGCTCGCCCGCGAGGCGCGCACGCCGCTCGTCCTCGAGGCCGCGGCGGGCTGGGTGAAGCGCGCCGCCTTCGGCGCGGTGGCGACGCCCGAGGACGCGGCCGAGGTCGCCCGCGAGCCGTAGCCCGACGCCTTCTCGAGCAGGGGGACGGGCCCGGCCTCCGCTCCGGGGGCCGAGCCCCCCGACTGGAGCGCGACCATGACCTTCCTCCGCTTCCCGCTGGGGCTCACGGCGAGCCTGCTGGCAGGCCTCTTCGCCGGCGCAGCCAGCGCCCCCTCGGCCTTCGCCGGCTCCGCTCCCGTGGCGCCGCCGCCGCCCTCCGCGCAGGATGTCGTGGGCGCCGCGGTCGGCGTGCCGGGCGCGCAGGGCTGCGTGGGCCTGCGACCCTGTGGAGCGTCCGTGGCGGCTCCCGGCGCCTGCCGCGCAGCCGATCCCTGGCGCTTCTCGCTCTCCCTGCCGGTGTGGGTGCCCTCGCTGCGGGGCTCGCTGGCCTCCGGCGACGTCGAGGTGGACGCCGGGGACACCTCCGACTCGTGGAGCCCGCTGGGCTGGGTCGAGGACGTGGACCTGGCCGACACGGCCGGGAGCCTGGAGTTCTTCTTCGTGGGGGGCTTCGAGGCGCGCAAGGGACGCTGGGCCCTGGGCTTCGAGCTCGAGCACGCCGACCTGAGCGCCAGCCTGGACTGGAAGGTCTCCGACGACTCCGTGGACGGCGAGTTCTCGGCCACGATCGGCCGGCTCTGGGCCCGCTACGAGGCGGGCCGGCATGCGCTCGGCGGTCGGGGCCCGACGCTGGCGTGGGGCCCGCTGCTGGGGGCGCGCTTCTTCGCCGTGAGCGCGTCGGCCAAGGGCGCGCTGGTGGACTTCGACCGCAGCGCCTGGTGGCTCGAGCCCACCGTCGGGTTGCACCTGAGCCTGTGCTTCCGCTGCGGGCTCGTCCTGCGCGTGACGGCCGACGTCGGCGGCACGGTCACGCGCGCCGACCTGCCCTGGGCGGCGACGGCCGAGCTGCTCTGGCCCCTCTCGCGCCGCTGGACCGTCGCTGCCGGCTGGGGCTGGCACGACCTGCGCTACGACGTGGGCCTGGCCACCGACCGGTTCGCGCTCGACCTGAGCCTGGCGGGGCCCCGGCTGGCGCTGTCGTACTCGTTCTGAGGGCGGGCGCGGCCCTGCCGCGTGGCGCGGCGAGGCGACCGGCCGCGTCGCTACCAGGAGAGGGTCAGGGCGACGAACGGGCCGCTCAGGCGCGCGTCGAAGGTGAAGCCGTCGGCGGCGTAGTCCACGTCGAGCACCTTCCAGCCCGCGCCCACGGAGACCGTGCGGCTGAACGCGTAGCGCACGGCCCCCAGGACGTGCCAGGCGAGGTCGGAGCCGACGCCGAAGCCGCCCACGTCGGCCTCCACCAGCAGCGACAGCCCGCCGGGCCAGCGCAGCTCGCCCCGCAGGCCCACCAGCGGGTCCACCCAGGTCTTCGAGCCGTCCACGCCGCCCGCCGCTCCCGGCGTCGTCACGCCGATGGACGCGTCCACGGCCATCAGCCGGGCCCCGCCGTAGACCTCGGCGCAGGCCACGGGCGAGCAGGCGTCGCAGCCCAGGCGCCCGCCCGCGAAGCCGTAGCCCAGCTGCGCCTGCACCGTCCACAGCGAGAGCGCGCCGTCCACCGTCGTCCCCAGCCGGCGGAAGGTGGCCGAGTCGGCCACCTCGGCGCCGTCCACCTCCACGCTCGCCGCCCAGCGGCCCCACTCGACCCGCAGCCGGGCGTTGAGCGCGAACTCGAGCTTGTCGATCGCCTCGAGCGTGTCGGTCCAGTCGGAGGAGACGCTGGCCTCGCGGCCCGCGTTGCCCACCGTGCCCTCCACGCCCCAGATCCAGGCCCCGAGCGTGACGTGCCAGCGCGTCCCCGGCGTGCAGCAGGGGTCGGCCAGGCGCCCCGGGGCGGCCACCACCGCCGGGCACGCGGCCGCGCCCACGACGGCGGTCGCCGAGGCCGGCGGGGGCGGGGCGAGCCCCTCGGCGCGCGCGGGGGCGGCCGCCGCCGGGAGCGCGAGCGAGACGAAGAGGGCCGAGGCGAGGGCGCGGTGCATCGGGGGATCCTCGAAGGGGGGCCGCGATCGTAGCCCTGCGGGCCCGGGCCCCGGCGGCAGGGGCGGCGTCCCTTGCGAGATCCGGATGGTTGGCCGGACGCCTTCGCGGTCTCCGCGCCCGGCCACCCCGGGACCGTCGGCCCGGCGCGCGCCGGGCCTACGGGCCCGCGGCCGTCGGGCCGTGACGCTCGTGCTCGCCCACCACGCAGCGGAAGCCCACGTGGGACATGCCCGTGTCCGGGTCCAGCCCCCGGCGGGCGCTGGTGCGGTAGGCCTCGCAGTAGGAGCGGTGGCAGAGGAAGGAGCCGCCCCGGATCACGCGGCTCTCGCCGTGGGGGTCGTCGGGATCCCAGGCCCGGGCGGGCCCGCGCGGGTTGGCCAGCGGGGTGTGGCAGGCCAGGGCGGCGTCCTCGACGAACGCGTCGGCCCGGTACAGGTCGGCGCACCACTCCCAGACGTTGCCCGCCAGGTCGAACAGGCCGCGCGCGTCGGGCGGGAACGAGCCCACGGGGGCCGTGCGCTCGTGCCCGTCCTGCGCCGTGTTGCGCCAGGGGAACTCCCCCTGCCAGATGTTGCAGCGCGGGGCCTCGTCGGTGGGGGGCTGGTCGCCCCACGGGTAGCGGGCTCCCTCCCGCCCTCCCCGCAGCGCGTGCTCCCACTCGGCCTCCGTGGGCAGGCGCTTGCCCGCCCAGGCCGCGTAGGCCGTCGCGTCCGACCAGGAGACCTGCACGACCGGGTGGTCCTGGCGGCCCCGGAGGTCGCTCCCCGGGCCTTCCGGGTGCTTCCAGCACGCGCCGGGCACGTAGGTCCACCAGGCGGAAGGCGCGTCCAGCGGCACCGCCTGCCGCGGCGGCGTGAACACGGCCGCCCCGGGACGCAGGCGCTCGTCGGGCGGTCGCGGGGTGCCCGGGGGCAGCCGCGCCGCCAGCGCCTCCCAGTCCAGGGGCCGCTCGGCCGTGGTCACGTGGCCGGTGGCCTCCACGAAGGCGGCGAACTGCCGGTTGGTCACCTCGTGCGCGTCCATCCACAGGCCGTCCACGCGCACGCGGTGCGCGGGCCGCTCCGCGGCGAAGGAACGCGGGTCGTCCGTGCCCCTCGTGAACGTGCCGCCCGCCACCCAGACCATGCCCGGCGGGCCCGGGAGCCGCGGCCCCGCCTCCCGCCCGCAGGCCGCCAGGACCAGCAGGGTCAGCGCCGCCAGGGCCCGGGAGGGGCCGCTAGGAAGCCGGGGACGCATCGTCGTCCTTCCCGGCGCCGGGGCGGACCGCGGGCCCACCCTCCTCGCCCAGCAGCTCGAACACGTCGTCCTCGGCCGAGCGGCCGCGCACGGCCACCCGGTCCACGTGGCGCCAGCGGAACCCCGGGCCGGCGGCCTCGCGGGTCGGGCGGGAGGCCAGGATCGAGGTCCCGTACACCTTGTTGAGCGCCTCCAGGCGGGCGGCGAGGTTGACGCCGTCGCCGATCACCGTGTAGGCGAAGCGCTCGGAGGTGCCCAGGTTCCCCACGACGACCTCGGCCGTGTTCAACCCGATGCGCGTGGGGAACAGCGGCCGGCCCTCCCCCGCCCAGCGCTCGCGGGCCTGGGCCAGCGCCGCCTGGACCGCCAGCGCCGCGCGGCAGGCGCTGGCTGCGTGGTCCGGGTCGGCGGCGGGCGCGTTGAAGAACGCCACCACGCCGTCGCCCACGAACTTGTCCACGGTCGCCCCCGCGCGCCGCAGCGCCTGCACGACCACCTCGAGGTAGCCGCCCAGCGCCGCCACCAGCTCGGTGGGGGGCAGCCTCTCCGCCTCGCTGGTGAAGCCGGCCACGTCCGAGAAGAACAACGTGAGCGTGCGCAGCTCGCCCCCCAGACGCGCCTCCTGCCCCGCCGCGAGCAGCTGCCGCACGAGGTCGGTGGGCACGTACCGCGCGAAGGAGCGCAGGCTCGACTTCATGCGCTCGGCCGCGTCGCTCAGGACGGCCACCTCCGCGATGCGCGTGGCCTCCGGCCGGGCGCCGCCGAGGTCGAAGACCGCCACGCGCCCCAGGTCGTCGGCCAGCCGGCGCAGCGGCGCCGCGACGCGGGCCGAGATCCACAGCGCCGCGACCACGCCCAGGGCCGCCAGCAGCGCCAGCAGGCCCAGGCCTGCCAGGCTCAGGGGCCCGAAGTGGCCGACGAGGTCGTCCTCGGGCACGACGATCGTCGCCACCGACGGGAGCGACACGTCCCCGCCCAGCCGCGCGAAGCCCACCACGTGGTCCCGCCCGTCGTGGGTCAGGGTCGTCGTGCCCGGCTCCCGGGGGCTGGCGCCCGCACCGGCGGCGAGCCCGGCCCGCACGACCTCGGCCAGGGCCTGCGTCAGGCCCGGCGCGTCCCCGCCGGCCGAGCTGGCGCCCACGCGCTGCGTGGCCGGGTTGTAGAGCGCCACCAGGCCGCGCCGGCCCTGCCACAGCTCGGCCAGGAACGGGCCGGCGAAGGCCGCGGAGAAGCCCGCCACCGCCACGCCCACGAGCGCGCCCTCCCGCCGCGCGGCGAGGGCGCAGGCCCGGCCGGGGGCCCCGTCGAGCCGGCGCGGGTAGATCGGCGTCCAGGCCGGACCCCGTGCGGAGAGCCCCAGGGCGTACCAGGGGGCCTGCTGGAGGTCCGCGAGCGCCCCCAGCCGCGTCGTGGCCGGCGTCACCGAGCCGTCGGCGGCGTGGCGCTCGGCCACGAGGGGCTGCCCGGCCCCGGCGTGCACGCTCAGGCAGGCCCCGCCGGGGGCCGACACGGCCTCCGCGCCGGCGCCGTCGGGCGTGACGAACCCCAGCCACTCCAAGCGGGCGTCGCCGGCCAGGCGCTCGCGCAGCCGCGCGGCGAGCGCGGCGGGGTCCTGCACGGGCAGCCGGCCCGCGGCGGCCTCCGCCGACAGGCTCTCAAGGCTGCGCTCGGCCAGGCGCACGCGCTCGCGGACCTCGCGCTCGATCTGCTGCGTGACCACGGCCGCCAGCCCCCGCGCCGTGGCCTCGCGCGTGCGGGCGCGTACCGCGAGCCAGATGGCCACGGCGCCGCAGACCACCAGGGTCAGCAGGGCGACGATCAGCGCGCCCAGGGTCACGCGCAGGCTGGCGCCACGCCGGGGGTTCGCGGTCGGCGGGAGCGTCGGGGCGGGCATCGGGGCGCGCGGGTCCTCGGGCCGCGGGCGGCGAGCCGGCGCGCCGGCTGCGCACTGTCGCCGTGCGGGCGGCCGCGCGCCAGCGGGGCTCGTCCGGATCCCGCAAGCACGCCCCGGGCCGCGCGCGCGCGGCGCGGGCCGAGGCCTAGACTCCCGCCCGGCCTGCGCGCCTCGCGCCGGCGTCCCGGGAGCCCCCATGCGCAGCCCTCTGCCCGCCCTGGCGCCGACGGCTTGGCTCTTGGCGCTGCTGCCCTTCGCCGGGGTCCTGCTCCCGGCGCAGGCGGAACCCGAGCCGCCGGCGGCCCCTCAGGAGCCCGCGGCTCCGGCGGCGGCCGGGCCGCAGGCCGACGAGCGGCTCACCCTGGCCGAGCTCGAGGCGCTGGTCGCGCCCATCGCCCTGGCCCCCGACGTGGTCCTGGCCGCCGTGCTGCCGGCTTCGACCGACCCGCTCCACCTGGTCAAGCTCGCGCGCTGGGTCGCGGCGCAGCCCGGGGCGATCGAGGAGGTCCCCGCGGACGCCGGCTTCAGCGAGAGCGTGGTCGCGTTGGTGCAGTTCCCCGACCTGCTCGCCTGGATGAACGAGAACCTCGACTGGGTCGAGAGCCTGGGCTGGGCGGTGGTGCAGCAGCCGGAGGACGTGCTCAAGGCGATCCAGTCCTACCGCGCCAAGGCGGCGGCCGCCGGGAACCTCGTCTCCGGGGCCGAGCTGAAGGTGAGCGCCCGCGAGGCGGAGGCCGCGCCCGCCGCGGCGGGCGCGACGTCGGGGACCGAGGTGATCGTCGTGGAGAGCGCGCAGCCCGAGGTGGTCTACGTGCCGGTCTACGACCCGGTCGCCGTGGTCGAGCCCGCCCCCGCCGGGGCTCCGGCGATCTCGTTCGCCGCCGGCGTGGCCGTCGGCGTGGCCGGCGCCTGGCTGTGGCACGAGCTCG
>CAZPOZ010000049.1:0-10825 GCA_964588235.1 uncultured Planctomycetales bacterium | reverse complement strand
CACGCGGCGCCGGCCGGGGGAGTCGTTCGGCCCCTGGCACGAGGCCCGCCGCCGCATCCTGCGCCGGCGCGTGCCCACGCTGGCCTGGATCGGCCTGGCCCTCTACCTGATGGTGGGCATCGCCGCCCAGGCCGGCTGGATCGGGCAGGGCTACGACAAGGCCGACAAGCAGGCCGTCTACCAGCCCCCGGGCTGGTTCTCCAAGCCGCACTTCCTGGGCACCGACTACATCGGCCACGGCGTGGGCCCCATGGCGCTGCGGGGCACGGCCGTGGCGCTGTGGGTCGGGACCTTCGCCGCGCTGGTCTCCTGCTTCCTGGGCAGCGTGCTGGGGGCCCTGGCGGGCTACTTCGGCGGCTGGGTGGACGACCTGATCGTCTGGCTCTACACCACGCTGGAGAGCATCCCCGAGATGCTGCTCGTGCTGGCCTTCTCGTTCGTCTTCAAGAACCACGAGGCCTGGCGCGAGGCCTACGCCGCCTCCTGGCTGGCGAAGTCCGCCGGCGTCAGCCTGGGGCTGTTCAGCATCGTGCTCGTGATCGGGCTCACCTCCTGGACCGGCGTGTGCCGCCAGGTGCGGGGCGAGTTCATGCGCCAGCGCGACCTGGACTACGTCCTGGCGGCCCGGGCCCTGGGCGTGGGCAAGCCGCGGATCATCTTCCGCCACGTGTTCCCCAACGTGTTCCACCTGGTGCTGATCTCGTTCAGCCTGCTGTTCATCGGCGCCATCAAGTACGAGGTCGTGTTGACCTTCCTGGGGGTGGGGGTGGAGCCGGGGGAGGCCTCCTGGGGGGGCATGATCAGCCAGGCCAAGCTCGAGCTGCTGCGCGACCCGCCGGTCTGGTGGCAGCTCTCGGCCGCCACGGCGCTGCTCTTCGGGCTGGCCCTGTGCGTCAACCTCTTCGTGGACGCCCTGCGCGACGCCCTGGACCCGCGCCTGCGCGACTGACCCCGTGGAGCCGGCCGGCGGGCCCCCACGCGCCGCGGACCGCTGCCCAACGCGCTTGCACGTGTCCCCCCCCCGACGTAGGTTCCTCCCCGATGGCGCACGGCCGCGAGTGGATCGTCGACGCGTTCGACTGCACGCTTCCCCGCATCTCCGGGGAGACGGGGCGTGAGGCGCTGATGTCGCTGTTCGCCAACGTGATCCGCACCGTGGGCCTGCACCCCGTCGGCCAGGCCGTCTGGCAGCTCGCGGGCCCTGCGGGCGCCGTCACGGGCATGGTGGCCCTGGTCGAGTCGCACCTCACCTGCCACAGCGACCCGGCGTCCGCCTACCTCTCGCTCAACCTGCTCAGCCACCGGGTCGAACTCCAGCCCGAGTGGGACTCGCTGCTCCAGCGCTTCGTCGGCGCCCGCCGGATCGACGTGCGGGTGCTCGAGCGCGGCCACCTGGCCTCGCGCTACGCCGCCGCCGCGGCGCCCGCGCTGGCCGCCGCCCCCGCCGCCGAGGCGCCCGCGCCGGCGCCGGCCGCTCCGGCGGACGCCGCGGCCGCGCCCAGCGCCTGAGGCCCGGCTGCGCGACCCGGCCGGCCCGACCCGGTCGTCCCGACCCGGTAGCCGCGCCCCGGGCGCCCTGACCGGGCGGCGCGGCCGGGGCGACGCGCTACACGAGCCGCTCGGGCCGAGCGCCGATGCCCGTACTTGCACTTGGCCGAGGGCGATCAGCGCACCGGCGAAGTGGAGCATGCCGTGGACACGGTCGATCGTCGTCGCTCCGTGGATCAGGATGCGCCGGAATCGGTTCATCCAGGAGTACGCTTGCTCCGCGGCCCAGCGCCGTGCGCGCTCGTCGAGTCGCCGACGCAGCGCCCTGGCACCCTTGCCTCGGCTGCGGATGGGGGCCGTGTACCCGAACTCCATGGCCAGGTTGCGGGTCTCGTCGTGACTGCCTTCGGTCAGCAGGGTTCGTCTGACGCCCCCCTTGGCCCGATCCGTGGGGTTCGCCCCCCCCCTGAGGGCACGGCCGCAAGTGCTACACTCCTGCGCCGCCTCGTGCGGAGCCGCGTCGTGCCCGGATCCAGGGTCCATGCCGAGCCACTGACCGCCTGCTCCACAGGGGACGAGGCAGGCGCCGCGCCCGTTCACTTGACGGGAGGGTTCCTGCTGGGCGTCTACGTCGTCGTGCCCGTGGTCGTGATCGTGGCCCTCCTCGACGCGCTCGTGCTCCAGGGAGCGCTTCGGCCCCCTCCGATCCGTGAGCCCAACGTGCTCTTCCTCGCCTGGCTGCTGATGGGCACGCCCCACGTCCTCGCCAGCAGCTGGATCCTGGCGCGGCACGCGGAGTACCGCCACCGCTACGGGCGCTTGGCCCTCACGTCCTGCGCCCTCATCGTCCCGGCCCTCGCGCTGTCCCCCTACCTCCATCCCGACGGGGCGTTCGCCATCCTCGGGCTCCTGACGGCTTTGCACGTGATGCGGCAGCAGGTGGGCATCGGCCGCCTGCTGGGGCGGCCCACGGGCCCGTCCTACGCCCTGTTCGGCTGGGTGGTCGTCCTGCTGAGCATCGTGTTCTACGAGGTGGCCTACCTCCGCGACGTAGTGCCGTCTGGCGTGGCGCGCGCGGCGGAGGTGGCCGTCCTGGCGCTCCTCGCCGTCGCGCTGGGGCTGGCTTGGTGGAGCCATCGCGCCATGTCCACGGCCATGGGAAGGGCCTACCTGTGGGCCAACGTGGCGCTCGTCGTCGTCAGCGTAGGTGTCTACGCCACCGGACAGGTGTTCCTCGCGCTGATGGCTTCACGTGCAGTCCACGACCTCACAGCGTTCGGCTTCTACGTCGTCCATGACGCGAACCGCCGGGCGGCGGGGGGGCCCGCCGGACGCGAGCGCGGCGGCTGGCCGGGCCTCGCACGGCTGCCGCTCGCCTGCCTGGCCGCGACCATGGCACTGGAGCTCGTGGGGGATCGGGTGCTCACTCCGCTGCTCGGCTACGAGGGGAGGTACGGGCTGGGGCTGCAGCTCGCGATCGTGCTCACGCTACTGCACTACGTGACCGAGGCGGTCACGTGGCGCCGGGACTCCCCGTACCGCCGGTTCGTCCCCGTTCGGCTGTAGGACCTCGTCCCGAGAGCTCCACGCCGGCACCATGCGCCCCCGCAGCCCGGGACGGGACGCCGCACCCCGATCCACGACCCGTGCGCGCGAGCAACGCGGCGAGGGCCTGGTGGGACGGGACGCCGGTCCGCAGGCTTCACGAGGATCGTGAATCCTGCGAGCTGGCCAGCGAACCCGCTGCCCGCACCAGCGTCGCCGTGCGGCCGACGAGCAGGCAGACCAGGAGCGCCGCTGCCCAGGCCGATGGCAGTCCCAGGGCCGCATCGAGTCCGGACGCACCTAAGATCCCCGCCGAGGCGACCGCGGCACATCCCGGCTCGACTCTCGCCGGCCGCCGGCCGAGGAGGCGGTGACGGAGCAGGTCGATGCTCGGCCCCGCGAGCGCCGTCCCTGCGAGGCTCGCCCCGACGACCGTTCCCGGCGGCCGCGGTCCTACCCGGTCCCAGAGCAGGACGGCTCCTCCCGCGGCCAGCAGGGCCAGGGATGCCACTCCGGACCGCACCAGCCCCGAGGCCAGGGCGCAGCGAAGCGTCACGCACGAAGCTCCCAGGGCGGCGGCCATGGCCATGCACTCGCCGGCGCTGCAACCCGCGAGGAGCGGAGCTTGGAGCAGCCCTGGCCCACCGAGCCCGACGGTCACCAGGGCGCCCGTGACCAGCAGCGCCGGCTCGGCGTCCGAGAGGGGGCGCACGTCGAAGAGGCCGGTCTCAGCCTGTCGCAGCAAGACCGCCCAGAAGGCCATGGCCTGCAGCGCCGTGACGCCGAGGATCGTCCAACTCGGCAGCCCGGCCAACACACCCAGGGCCAGGACGGGCGTCCAGGTCGTGAGCGCGTCCCCCCCGTGATCGAGCAGCTCCCCGAACGGCCCGCAGGTTCCACGGCGCCGAGCCTGGGGTCCGTCCAGGTTGTCGAGCGTGTGGTACGCCCAGTACAGCGCGGCGGCTCCCAGGAGCAGCGCCTCACGCCCCGGATGGCGAGAGGCGTGAAGCGCGACCCCGAGCGCGGCGACCGCCGACAGCGTCCCGAGGAGCGAGAGCGCGTTCGCCGAGACGCCGATCGGCACCAGGCGCAGCACCGGCCGGTACCAGATGCGTGCCAGGAGCGCCGAGAGGAAGGACGCGGGCGCGCTCGCATACACGTAGCCGGGCGGCTCGCCTGCCCCCACGCCGCTCACGCCGCCCCCCCTCCGTCGTACCACTCGTCGGTGAAGGCCTGTACGCGCAGCCGTGGACCGCCGGCGGCCAGGTGCGCGAGCAGCGCCTGTGTGAACGCGCCCAACAGGTCCACGTAGGCCAGCGCCCGCCTCAGCTCGGCAAGCTCGTAGGGCGAGCCTCCGCACCGCATCAGGCGCACGTCGTGGAAGCCAGGGAAGGCCCTGCCTCCCGCCGTGATCGGTCCGGGAGCCCGGATCGAGTAGCGCACGCGGACGGCGCGGTGGCCGGCATGGCGCTGATCCGACCAAGAGGCGCGGTCTGGCAGCCGTGGCGGCACGAACTGGTGCCGACCCGCGGGCTTGCGCGCCTGGTCGAAGTGGCCCGGCATGTAGTGCCAGCCGTTGAACGCCATCCGCGCGGAGATGGCCTTGAGCGCCCGGGGCACGGGAATGACGGGTGCCGCAGCCCTCGTGCGGAGGGAGGAGCCGGGGACGACGGCGCAGAAGTAGTGCGACGTGCCCCAGGACATCACCTCCTCCTGGCGATCCTCGTCCAGGGCGGTGAGGAACGCCCCCAGGTCGCGCAGCCCCCGGGCCATGGCGAAATCGGAGGCTGTCTCCTCCACGACCGACTCGAGCGCGGCGACCAGCAGCTCCTCGAAGGCGTTGAGCCCCGAGGCGCCCCGCTTCCGAGCGCCGAGCGTCTCGCCGCCCGCAAGCGCGATGCGGGACCAGGACTGCGCCAGCTCGGCCAGCGTGCTCGCGCTGGCTGCGGGCACCCCCTGCCGCGCGAGGAGTGCGGCCACCCCACGCGGCAGGGTGGCCGGCGTGAAGGGCTGCAGGTCGGCCCGTGGGAACAGGGCAACGCCCTTGTGAAGCGTCAGACCGTTCACCTCCCGGTAGAACACCCACTCGGAGGCGAGCCTGGCCCGGAGCCCCGCCAGGCTCTCCGCCTTCTCCCACGCGGCTCCCCCGTAGGGCCGGGGCGCGGTGAACCCGCTCGGCGGCTCCCAGGCATGAGCGCAGCGGTCGAAGTACCGCTCCACGGCAGCGGGGCCGAACTGTTGGGCGTTGAACTCCTCTCCGCGGAACCCGGCGCTCAGCAGCAGGTCCATGCCGGCGACGAGCATGCGATCGGGCAGGTCCCAGGCCTCGGGCTCGGGCAGGCGGGAGAGGTCGCGGACCCGGGCCGCGGGCCCGGCCTCACCGACGGGCGCAAGGCACGGGCGCAGGCTTGGCGCCGTGCCGTAGGTCCAGTCGCGCACGTAGAGCAGCATCGGGTCGGTCTGATCCACAGCCGCCCGGACGCGCGCCAGGGCGTTGGCGGCGCCGCGCTGCCCCACGTGAGCCAACCACGCGTCGGCCCCGCGAGCTTCGGCCTCCGTCCACGGATCCGCACTGGCCCGGCGGCAGGCCTCCTGCTCGGCGCCGCGCCCGGGGTCGAAGCCCAAGAAGACGCGATCCAAGGGACCCAGTCCTCCCCGCGGGCACAGGACGAGTCGACCGTAGACCGTCATGCCGAGCGCGTGGCTGAAGGTGCGGGCGCCGGAAGGGTCAAGCGCCTCCCGCTCGCCACCGACGAGGTCGAGCAGGGCGCGCTGGTAGGGCGTGAGGCTCCCGAGCCCGAGCTCCAGAGGCAGGCGGCCGCCGAACGTGAGGAGCACGCGCACTCGGGAGGCCAGGTCCGGGGCCGCGGCCACGGGGGCTCGCAGCTTCTCGATCAGGTTCAGCAGGTCGTTGGGTTCGTCCACGCGGGCTAGGCCTTCAGCGCCCGCACCACCTCACGGCCCGGAGAGCCCGGACCCCGTCCCAGGCGGCGGAGCACGAGCGCGTGGCTGCGGAGCGCACTCCACACGCTGGGAGCGGCGTGGTACGGCAGCCCGTACTCTCGCGCGGTCGCCTCGACGACGCGGCTGAGCGCGGGGTAGTGGATGCTGCAGACGGTCGGGAAGAGGTGGTGCTCGACCTGGAAGTTGAGGCCGCCCAGCAGGGCGCTCAGGAGCGCGTTGCCCCGCGCGAAGTCCTGGGTCGTGGCCAGCTGGTGGGCATGCCAGGACGTCCTCAAGGCGCCGTCCGTCGGGCGGCTGGGGTAGGTCGTCCCCTCGAAGTGGTGCGCCAGCATGAACGTCGTCCCGAGGACGGCACCCGCCACGAGGTGGAACAGCAGGAAACCCGTGGCGAACTCCGTCAGGGAGGGTCGCAGGACGAGGCACGGAACGACGACGGTGACCCCATAGTGCAGCGCCTTGCCGAGCCCGAGCGAGAGGTACGCCGTCGGCGGATGGCGCACGTCCTCGAGCGGGCCGAGCCTGCGCGCGGTGATGTTGATGTAGTCCTTCCCGTAGCCCCAGAACAGGGTGCCGGTGGCGTAGACCAGCCACGCGTACACGCACTGCAGGCGATGCACGGGAAGCCAGCGAGCATCGGGGCTCAGACGCAGGACCGGGTCCAGCGTGACGTCTCCGTCCCAGGGGTAGACGTTCGGCACCGCGTGATGGGCCCGATTGTGCGTGATGCGCCACTGGTAGCCATGCACGCCCGGCAGCTCGGAGGTCAGCGCGAGCAACCGGTTGAGCCAACCGTGCCGGGAGACCGCGCCGTGCAGGGCGTCGTGCGCGATCCCCACCGCCAGCCCGGCCACGCTGAGCGCGAACGCGGCGACGGCCGCCAGTCGTACGGCGACCGGCGCCGCGCCGCCGCGGAGGACCCATGCATAGCTGGCCGCTGACGCAGCGAGCAGGGCCATGACGCGCAGCGCCATGGCCGCGTTCCCTCGCCCTGCCCCACCCCGAGCGCGAAGGACGGCGTGTACGCGCTCGTGGAGTGCCTCGCGGAAGGCGGCGTCGGCCGCACGGTCGAAGCGCAACGGGACGACGGTCGTCACGAGTGCGTCCCCGGCGCCGGGACCGCCGGCGGGCGCCCCGTCTCCCGGGCCGTGACCGTCGACCGGTGCTCCAGGCGCACCTGGGCGTCCGGGAAGGACACGCCCGCGAGGTCGGCGTGGAATGCCTCGATCAGCTCCAACAGGACCTCGTGCCGCTCAAACATGCTGAAGTGCGTGCCTCCGACGAGTTCGGCGTAGACGCCCTCCGGACAGGCCTGCGCCGCGGCACGGGAGATCGCGGACGAGGCGATGCGATCGTGCTCCGAGCCTACGAACAAGCATGGGATTCGGACCTCTGGCAGCCGTGCGCTCACGTCGAACGCCCAGAAGTCGAGCAGTTGGCGTGCGTAGTTCAAGATGCTCCCCGGGCTGAGGAACGGTCCGATGACCAGCCCTCGCAACTCCTCCGGGATCAGCGCCAGGACGTCCGCGATCTCCAGATCCAGCGAGCCGTCGCCCGCAGCGCGCCCGCTGAGGATCGACTTGAGGGCATCCATCACCACGCCGGCCAGCTGCGGTTGCGCGTCGATCCGCCGGCACAGGGGCTCCATGCTCGCCTCGTAGGCGGTCTCGAGCCCCGCCTGCCCTCCAAGCGGCCGGAACGCGCCCGCCACGAACGTCAGGGTCCGAAAGCGCTCCGGTGCCCGGGCCTGGGCCTCCAGCACCACCTTCGGGCCGGTGCACCATGCGACGACGTCCACGGGGTCGGGGCCCAGCGACTCGAGGACTGCGAGCAGGTCTCCGGCCTGGTCGGCAAGGAGGAAGGGGCGCCCCAGCGCGTGGTCGTCCTGCGTCCCACGCGCCTGCCAGATGGCCACGCGGCGGCGTCCGGCCAGCGACAGCAAGAACCAGTTCCAGAAGTACAGGCTCTGGCCATAGGCGTTCACCAACAGCAGCGGGCGCCCTCCGCCCGCTCCGAAGTAGGCTGCCAGCCGGCCGCCCGGCTCCCGGGGGATCTCGCGGCGCTCGAGCAGCACGAGCGCCTTGCGCATCCGGGCGCGTCGCGCCATGAGCATGCCGGTGCGGCTCTTCGCATTCGCGTCCAGCAGCCGCTGGAGCGCCGCACGCCCGAGCTCAACTCCCGCGGGCCGTTCTCCGCTGGGCAGGGCGTCGCCCACGGAGAATCGCTTCGGGTTGCGGAGGTAGCACTGGAAGATCGCGGTGCGCGCGCGCAGCAGCGCATCCATGGGGCTCATGTCGCGCTCGTCGGTGACCTGCACGAGCTCCACCTGCGAGGCCTCGCCGATGATCCTGAGGATCTCCCCCAGCGTCGTGTCGGTCGGGCTCGTCAGGTGCAGCCAGCGTCCCGCCGTGTCCTCGCGGAGTCCGAGCGCGACGAGGCGGCGCGCCACGTCGTCCACCGCGACGAAGTTCAGCACTTGGCCCGGCGCGCCGAGGACGCGCAGGGGGTGCTGTCGGAAGAAGTCAGGCAGGCGGCTGGCGACCTCCTCGCGCAGGGCGGTGACCGCGTTGGCAAACGCATAGACGCCGTGCTCGCTCTCGGCACGTGCGTCCCGCGAGTCTCCGACGACGATGCTCGGGCGGTAGATGCGCGCACCGATCCCCGCAGTCCGGCAGCGCTCGACGACCCACCGCTCGGAGGCCCGCTTGCTCTCCTCGTACGGGTTGTGGGCCGGCCAGCGCTCGTCCGCCGGCCCCTCCGGGATGTCACCCGTACGTTCACCCGCCACGTAGGCCGTGCTGACGTAGTGCACGGCGGTGGCCCCCCGCGTCAGGGCGGCGTCGATCACGGTTCGCGTCCCGTCCAGGTTGGCCGAGAAGACCGCAGCGCGGTCCTGCTCCTTGAACGAGACGAGGGCGGCCACGTGCCAGACCGCGTCGATCCGTGCGGGCAGGGCCGCCGCTCCCCGTCCCAGGGACTCCAGGCTGCAGGGGACGGCGTGGACCCGCTTCCGGATGTCGCCCGCTCGGGCGTCGGTCACGGGGCCGTAGCGTTCGCTCAGCGTCGCCAGCCGTTCGAGAAGCCGGTCGAGACCGGGCCGCTGGCCCTCCGGCCGCACCAGGCAGTGCACCTCGGCGTCCGTGGCCGCGAGCAGCTCGCGCAGCACGTAGCCGCCCAGGAAGCCGGTGGCGCCGGTCAGCAACAGCGTCGGCCGCGTCACGCGAGGTCCGCCTGAAAGTGGAAGCAGGTGATGTCCATGCGCTCGCGCAGGTAGAACCGGTGGGCCGCATGCCGCTGCACGCCCGAGTCGAGATGCCACTGGCGACAGCGCAGCCGGCGCGCCTCCGCCCGCAGCCAGGTGCAGAGCGCCCTTCCGACCCCGGCGGAGCGGTGCTCGGAGGCTGTCACGAGGTCGTCCACGTAGAGATGGCGCCCCCAGGCGAGGCTCTCTCCCACGCGATAGCCCGCCACGCCGCAGAGCTCCTCGCGGCGCCAGGCCCCGACCAGGCGGTATCCGACGCTGCGCGCGAGGCGCTGCACCGTGGCGCGGAAGGCGGCCGGCGAGGCGAGCGCCGGACGCAGTTCGCGCATCACGAGGAACGCCTGCGCCAGCTCCGCGCTGCGCCCGAGGCGGCGCACGGTCGTCCGAACGGCTCGCGTCATCCCGTCCCTCCGTTGCTCACGGCATCCAACAGGTCGCCCACGGTCACCAGGCGCCCGACCCGGGCGACGTCGAAAGGCCGTCCGCCGAGCGCCGTCTCGAGGTCCAGCAGCAGCACGACCATGGCCAGGGAGTCCAGCAGGCCGGCGAGGCGAGTGTCGCGCGCGAGCGGGGCCGAGCCCGGGTGGGCGTTCCTGCGCAGCGCATCGAGCACGATCGCCTCTCGGTCCCGACTCACGCGCCCCCCCCGAGGCCCGCCCGGCTCGGAAGGAGTCGGCGCAGGTTGCCCCCCAGGATGTCGGCGACGACGCTGTCGGGCTGCCCGAGCTCGCAGAGCGTCCGGCGGACGGCCTCGACCCACTCGCGCTGCGTGCCGAAGAGCCGGTAGATCGGCCAGTCCGTCCCGAACAGCAGCTTGCGGGCGAGCCCCCGGCGCAGGTGGTGGTCGAGGATGGAGGCGAGGCCACCGCGGCGGAGCAGGGGTTGGAACCCGGCCAGGTCCAGGTGGACGTTGGGGCGATACTCGGCCAGGAGGGCTGCGTCCTCGTGCCACACGACCGCACCGTGCGCCAGGATGAACGGCACGCGGGGGAAGTTCATCGCGGCCCCGTCGACCTCGAGGGGACGGGCGTGCTGGAAGGAGAGGCGCGGGCTCGTCGGGCCGGTGTGCACCAGGACGGGCGCCCCGTACTCCGCGCACAGATCGTAGTAGGGGAACAGCCGGGGATCGCTGGGGGAGTAGCCGCAGGGGGGGTAGAGCTTCATGCCGACGAACCCCTGGGCGCGCAGCGCCAGCTCGAACCGCCGGACGCCGGCCTCGCCGCGTCGCGGATCGACGCCGGCGAACCCGAGGAACCGGCCGGTGCGAAGCAGCGCGCACACTTCGGCGTGGCTCTCCTCGAGCGCGTCGCGCGCCTCGGGGAAGGCGAAGCCGAAGTCGACGACCAGCAGCACGGCCCTGGCGATCCCCGCCTCGTTCATCTCGGCGAGCAGCCCCTCGCAGCCGGGGTCGCTGTTCACGCGCTGGAGCAAGGCGCGCAGCGCCGTGCTGCGTGCACCGGCGGCTCCCCCCGGAATGGCGCCGGCGAGGTTCTCCGCCCACCCCTCGAAGAAGGCATCGGGGAGGTGGCTCGGGCCGGCCACATGGGCGTGGACATCGAGGATCACGGT